>JANPEP010000025.1:0-34511 GCA_031422995.1 Polymorphobacter sp.
TGCCTGAATTGGGGGTGCATTCCGACCAAGGCGTTGCTGCGGACGAGCGAAATTTACCATTATATGACCCATGCCGAAGCCTACGGGCTGTCGGCGACGGGGGTTTCGTTTGACCTTGCCAAGATCACCGAGCGGTCGCGCAAGGTGGCGGGGCAGTTGAACGCCGGCGTCAAGGGGTTGATGAAGAAGAACAAGGTGACGGTGGTCGAGGGCACCGGTGCCTTGACCGCGGCGACGCAGGTGACGGTGACGACGGGGGACCAGACCCGGGTGCTCGATGCGAAGAATGTGATTGTGGCGACGGGTGCGCGGGCGCGGGACTTGCCGGGGGTGGCGGCGGATGGCGTGCGGGTGTGGACGTATCGGCATGCGATGGTGCCGCCGGAGATGCCGACGAAACTGCTTGTGATCGGGTCGGGTGCGATTGGCATCGAATTCGCCAGTTTTTATAATGACATGGGCGCCGAGGTGACGGTCGTTGAAATGCTCGATCGGGTGCTGCCGGTGGAGGATGAGGAGGTTTCGGCCTTCATGGCCAAGACACTGATCAAGCAGAAGATGCGGATCATCACAGCGGCGAAGGTGAGCGATGTGACGCCGGGGGCCGATGCAGTGACGGCGACCATCACCACGGCGGATGGCAAGGCGGTGACAGAGGCGTTTTCGCATGTGATTGTCGCCATCGGCATTGTGCCCAATACCGAGAATATCGGGCTGGAGGCGTTGGGCGTTGCGACCGACCGCGGGCATATCGTCAATGACGGGTTCGGGCGCACCAATGTGGCGGGACTGTGGGCGATCGGCGATGTGGCGGGCGCGCCGTGGCTGGCGCACAAGGCCAGCCATGAAGGCATCATCGCGGTGGAGACCATCGCCGGGATGCATGTCCACCCGATGGACAAGGCGGGGATTCCGGGCTGCACTTACTCCCGCCCGCAGGTGGCGAGCGTCGGCATGACCGAGGCCAAGGCCAGGGCGGCGGGACATGCCGTGAAGGTCGGCAAATTCCCGTTCATCGGCAATGGCAAGGCGATCGCGCTGGGGGAGGCCGAGGGGTTCATCAAGACGGTGTTCGATGCCGGCACCGGTGAATTGCTCGGCGCGCATATGGTGGGGGCCGAAGTCACCGAGCTCATCCAGGGCTATGTCATCGCGCGCCAGCTGGAGACGACCGAGCAGGAATTGATGCATACGGTGTTTGCGCATCCGACGCTGAGTGAAATGATGCACGAAAGCGTTCTGGATGCGTACGGTCGCACTTTGCATATGTAGCGTGGTGCTGGCTGGCGCCGGCATCCCGCCTTCGCTCAGCGCGCTGTGTCCCAAGGCGGCGCCGGGGGAGATTGTGGTTTGTGCCGATGCCGAGCCGCAGAAATCGCCGTATCGCTTGCCGCTGGAGATTGAGCCGGACCCCGGCGATCCGAAGAATGTCAGCGTGTCGCGCGAACGCAACGGGCTGTTCGATTATGATGCTGGCGGGATGCTGTCGTGCTCGACAGCTGGCGCCTCGGGTGGGGCAGGGTGCGGGTTCAAGCGGCACAAGAATTGGGTGGAGCAACGCGCCAATGCCAAGGATCCGCGCGGGCGCATTTATGACAAAAAGCCGTATTGACCCGGCGATATTAAAAAAAGTTCATGTTGGGGCTTGAAGCCAACACTGATGATATTAAATCACATTCGCGGCGCTGAAATGGCCCATGACAACTGCCTTTGTCGTTGCCATTCGTCGTATCGGGCGCGCCTGTAACTTCCCCCCTGCTGGCGACAGGCGCGCCCTTTTTTCCCTTAACTTTCCAGATCGATGCCGACCGCTGCAAACCGCCCGGTCGCGTTATCGAGCACGCGCAAAACGCCGTCGGAAATATCGAAATACGTGCCTTGAATCTGCAATTCGCCCGCGGCCTCCGCAGCAGCGACGAAGGGAAAACTGCGCAGATTGGCGATACTGATACGGATGGCCTCGAGTTCCAGGGCGCTTGCGGCGTCGATATCGGGCGACAAGGCGGCAGCGGCGCGGATGCGGTCCCGTGCCGGGGCGATCATGGCCATCCAGCTGCCGATGAAGCCGCCGCTGCCAAGTGCCGCGTCGTCGAAACGCCCATCGAGTGACGCCTGGATGCCGCCGCAATGGGCGTGGCCGAAGACAACGATGTGATGCACCTGCAATTGCGTGACGGCATATTCGATGGCCGCAGAGGCGCCATGCAAGCCGTCATCGGGGGTGTAGGGCGGCACCAGATTGGCGACATTGCGCAGCACAAAGGCCTGGCCGGGGCCGGTATCGAACACCCGGGTCGGATCGACCCGGCTGTCGGAACAGGCGATGATCATCACTTTGGGCGCCTGCCCCTTGTTGGCGAGTGAATCATAGCGTTGCCGCTGTTCGACATAGGCGCCGGCGCGGAAGCGGCGATAGCCTTCGAGGAGGACACGGAATTCTGGCATGGCGGCAGAGTTAGCAGGCGAACGGCGCTGCGTCACCCTTGCGTGATTGGCATTGTGCCTGACAATCGCTATCTCCCGGATATGAGCGAAAATCCCGCGACGATACTCCGTGCCCGCAAGCCCGACTGGTTGCGGGTGCGCGCGCCCACGTCGCCGGCGTTTGCCGAAACTCGGGCGTTGATGCGGCGGTTGAACCTCAACACGGTCTGCGAGGAAGCGGCGTGCCCCAACATCGGTGAATGCTGGAGCCAGAAGCATGCCACGGTGATGATCTTGGGCGACACCTGCACGCGGGCGTGCGCGTTTTGCAACGTCAAGACCGGGATGCCGGGGCCTGTGGATTTGATGGAGCCGGCGCATGTTGCCGAGGCGGCAGGGGCGCTGGGTCTGGAGCATATCGTCATCACGTCGGTCGATCGTGACGATCTGGTCGATGGCGGGGCGCGGCAGTTCGTTCGCGTCATCGAAGAGCTTCGCAAGCACGCGCCGAAGACGACCATCGAGATTTTGACGCCGGATTTCCGCAACAAGGCGAAAATGGCCGTTGAGATGATCGTTGCGGCCGGGCCGGACGTTTACAACCACAACCTCGAAACCGTGCCGCGCCTGTATCCCACCATTCGCCCGGGGGCGCGCTATTATCATTCGCTCCGTTTGCTCGATCAGGTGAAGTCTTTGAACGATCAGGTGTTTACCAAGTCCGGCGTGATGGTCGGGCTGGGTGAGACGGGGCAGGAATTGCACCAGGTCTGGGATGACATGCGCTCCGCCGGTGTCGATTTCCTGACCGTCGGCCAATATCTGCAACCCACGCCGCGCCATGCCAAGGTGATGGAGTTCGTGACGCCGGCGACCTTTGCCGCCTATGGCGCGGTGGCGCGGTCCAAGGGGTTCCTGCAAGTTGCGGCGTCGCCGTTGACGCGGTCATCCTATCACGCAGGCAAGGATTTTGCCGAAATGCAGGCGAAACGGCGTGCGAAGCTGGAGAAGACACCAGCCTGATGCCGCGCCATTCGGAAACCCGGCACCTTCCGTACAGTGCCGACCAGATGTTCGACCTGGTCGCCGACATCGGCCGCTATGCCGAATTCCTGCCCTGGGTGCAGGCGATGCGGATTCGCAGTGTGGAGGGCGATGTGGTGACTGCCGACATGGTGGTGGGGTTCAAGATGGTGCGCGAACGCTTTACCAGCCGGGTGACGTTGACGCGGCCAACGAAAGTCCATGTCGATTACATCTCCGGGCCCTTGAAATATCTGAAGAACGACTGGGGATTTCGTGCCGCGCCCGATGGTGGTTGCGAGATTGATTTCACAGTCGATTTCGAATTCCGCAACAAGATGTTCGAGCGCCTGGCGGGCATGTTCTTCCACGAAGCCTTTCGTCGCATGGTGGCCTCGTTCGAGGCGCGGGCGGCGCAGGTTTATGGCGCTGCGGTAACAGCGCCTTCGGGCATCAGCAGTTCGAGCGCCACCAGCGCCGCCTGACGGCGGATTTCGCTGCGCCCCAGGTCACCGAAATGGCGGATATCGGCGACAACCTCGTTGGGATCGCCGTTGCGTTCGGCGCGGGCGAAAACCACCGTGCCGACGGGTTTTTTCTCGCTGCCGCCATCAGGCCCGGCAATGCCGGTGATGGCGACGGCAATGTCGGCGTGGCTGTGCTTCAGCGCGCCCTGCGCCATGGCCCAGGCGACGGCGATGGAGACGGCGCCAAAGGTTTCGAGAATGTCGCGGTTGACCCCGATAGCCTCCATCTTGGCTTCGTTCGAATAGGTGACGAAGCCGCGATCGACGACATCCGAGGCTCCGGCGATTTCGGTGAGGGCCGCGGCAACGAGCCCGCCGGTGCAGGATTCGGCCATGGCCAGCGTGCGGCCGGCGGCACGATTGGCATCCAGCACGCGGACGGCGGCGGCGATGAGTTCGGGGTCCATGCTGCTATCTTATGCCGGAAGCCGGACGCTTGCCATGGCCTGCGCCGCAAGTCCCTCGCTTCGCCCGGTAAAGCCCAGCATTTCGGTGGTTGTCGCCTTGACGCTGACCCGGCTGATGTCGATGCCGAGGATGGCGGCGATCCGGGTGCGCATGGCCGTGCGGTGCGGGCCAATTTTGGGCCTTTCGGCGATAATGGTAACATCGGCGTGATCGATGATGCCACCGGCATCGCGCACAAGTTGCGCGGCATGGGCGAGGAATTGATCCGACGCGGCGCCTTTCCATTTGGGATCGCTTGGCGGGAAATGATCGCCGATGTCGCCGGCAGCGATGGTGCCAAGCAGGGCATCGGTGAGGGCATGGAGCCCGGCATCGGCGTCGCTGTGGCCGATCAGGCCGTGGCTGTGGGGAATGGCGATGCCGCACAGCCAGACATTGTCGCCGGGGCCGAAACGGTGGACATCGAAGCCGCTTGCGGTGCGGGAGGAAAGGGGGGGCGTGGTCATTGCAACTGCCTTGGCAAAATCCTGGGGCTCCGTCACCTTGAAGGCGCGTTCGTCGCCGGGGGTGACGGCGATGCGCAGGCCAGCGGCCATGGCGATGGCGAGTTCATCGGTGGCGCCGGGGGGAGCGGCGCGATGCGCAGCGAGCAGGGCGGGGTAGCGAAAGGCCTGGGGGGTCTGAACACGCAACAGGTCGTCACGGTCGACGGCGGCGTCGTAGTGGGTGGTACCGCGGCGCAGGCTGTCATTGACGGCGAGGGCGGGGACGGCGCCGTCGTTTGTGGGATCGATGAGGGCGGCAAGCAGGGCGTCGAGGACGGCATCCGGAACGAAGGCGCGGGCGGCGTCATGGACCAGAATGAGGGCAGGGGCGGCGGCGGCGAGGGCTTCGAGGCCGTTGCGGACGGATTCCTGCCTTGTGGCGCCGCCGGCGACGGGTTCGGGGAGCGCGAGGCCGGTGGTTGCCGCGTCGTAAAGCGCGCGATCATCCGGGTTGATGACGATTGTTACCGCGTCGATTCCAGGATGCGTTTGCAACCGCTCGATGGCGTGGCGGAGCAGCGCCTTGCCAGCGATGGCGCGATATTGCTTGGGGATGTCGCCGCCGGCGCGAAAGCCCTTCCCGGCGGCAACGATGAGAGCATGGGTGGTCATGGCAGGCAGCGATAGCCGCGCGGCCGACGAAGTGTCACGCCGTTTTGTGCATCGGCTGTCCGGTGCAGGCGGCAGCGATCGCCGCGACATGGCGGGCATCGGTGCCGCAACAGCCGCCAAGCACCGTCAGTTGCGGCAGGCGTGCCAGTAGTGCGGCATATTCGTTCGCCAGAGTCGCTGGGTCGCCGGCATCGAGCGAGGTCATCACATCGAGTTCGGCATGGCTGCACTGCGAGGCGTTGGCGCGAAGCCCGCGCAACCTGTCTAGCCATGGTGCGCCGGCTTCGATTGCTGGCTCGAAATGGCTGGGATGGGCACAATTGACCATGAAATAGGCAGCGACCCCATCGGTTGCGGCATCGACGGCAGCGATGGCATCGCCCAGCGTCGTGCCAGAGGGCAGTCGACCATCGGTTTCGAGGGTGAAGGAGATCACCACCGGCAGCCCTGCGGCTTGTGCTGCGCGGACAATGCCAATGGCTTCGTCGACGGTGGTCAACGTCATCGCCGTGATCATGTCGGGCGCGGCCGCCGCCAGGCTTGCCACCTGGGTGCGGTGATAGGCCTCGGCGGCACCGGCGCTGAAATTCGTATCGGGTACATAGCCGTCGCCGCGTGGCCCGATGCAGCCGCTGACGATGATCGGCAGGGCTTCGGACTGATATTCATTGCGCAAGCTGTGCAGCAATTCGACGCCCTGGCGGTTGAGTGTGTTGAGTTCGCCAGTGTCGATGCCGAGCTGTTCGCCCCAATCTGCGCTGGCGCGCCAGCCGGTGCTTTCCAGGATGAAGCCGGTACCGGCGGCGCGGGCGATATCGAGGTGACGCCGGTAATAGTCGGCAAGGCGACGACGCCCCGACGCGTCGCGCAGCAGTGTGAAGGCGGCAAAGCATGGCAGGTCGACGCCGTGATTGAAGATCAGGTCGGTTTCGAGACCGCTATCGGTCAGGAACAGGCGGTCTAGCTGCGGCAGACGCATTGGCATGCTCCAATCCCTTCGCTGCGTTTCGCCATTTTAATCGCGGGCGCAGGATCCGGCAAGGCGCTGGCCTTGCCGCGACGGGCGAAAGCCGATATGGCCCGTGCCTGTTTTTTGGGCAGAGTTGTGACACGCATCCATCCTATCGCCATCGGGCCGGTGACGCTTGATATGCCGGTCATTCTGGCGCCGATGACCGGCGTGACCGACAGGCCGTTCCGCACACTGGTCAAAAGGTTCGGCGCCGGGCTGACGGTGACCGAGATGATCGCCAGCGAGGCGATGATCCGCGAGACGCGTCAATCACTGCAAAAGGCGGCTTGGGACCCGAGCGAGGAGCCGGTTTCGATGCAGCTGGCGGGCTGTGACCCGGAGCGGATGGCCGAGGCGGCCAAGCTGAATGAAGGCATGGGCGCGGCGATCATCGACATCAATATGGGGTGCCCGGTGAAGAAGGTCGTCAATGGCCATGCAGGTTCGGCGTTGATGCGCGAGCCCGAACTGGCGGCGCGGTTGATTGAAGCGACTGTCAAGGCGGTGAAGGTGCCGGTGACGCTGAAGATGCGGATGGGCTGGGACCATGGCAGTCTGAACGCGCCGGAATTGGCACGGGTGGCGGAGGACCTGGGGGTGCAGCTGATCACCGTGCATGGCCGGACACGGTGCCAGCTGTATTCGGGAACAGCAGATTGGAATTTCATCGCCAAGGTGAAGGATGCGGTTAAAATCCCGGTTATCGCGAATGGCGACATCTGTTCGATTGTCGATGCGGAAACGGCGTTGGCGCAATCGGGTGCCGATGGCGTGATGATCGGGCGTGGTGCCTATGGCCGGCCGTGGCTGATCGCCCAGGTAATGGCGGCGTTGACGGGGCGGGCGGTGCCGGCCGACCCGACGCTGGCGCAGCAGCACGTGCTGGTCCGCGAACATTATGCGATGATGCTCGATCTTTACGGCGGGCATATCGCAGTCAATTTGGCGCGCAAGCATCTGGGTTGGTACACCAAAGGGCTGCATGACTCGGGCGTGTTTCGCAATGCTGTCAACCAGTTGGCGGATCCGGTTGAAGTGGTTTCGATGATTGACCGCTTTTACGAGAGCCAGATGGAAATCCAGGCGCTCGCGGCCTGATGGCTCGCGGCTTTAACATAAATCGCGGCCTGATGGCTCGCGGCTTCGACAAGAGCGCGGCCTGATGGCTCGCGGCCTCGACAACAGCGCGGCCTGATGGCCGGGGCCGATGAGCTTTTGGCGGGACTTGCGGTTCCGGCGGTGCTGGTTCGGCCCGATGGGATGCCGGTGCGGGCCAACCTTGCTGCCGAGGTGTTTCTCAATGCCAGCCAACAGGCGCTTGCCGAACGCGGTTGGGCGGCATCTTTTGGCCCTGGCAGCGCTGTCGAGGCGCTGGTCCGCCGGGCGCATTATGAGGGCGGCAGTTGCGCTGCCTATGATTTGCCATTGAGTTTTCTGGGCGGTCGCATTGGCCGCGCCGATGTGCTCGTTTCACCTGTAGGGGACGCGCCGGACTGGCTTGCAGTTGCCTTTCAGACCCGTGCAGTGGCAACCCTTGTCGAGCGCCAGGTTCACCAGCAGGGTGCGGCGCGATCGGCGGTCGGCGTTGCGGCGATGCTGGCGCATGAAATCAAGAACCCGCTATCGGGCATTCGCGGGGCAGCGCAATTGCTGGCTTCCGGCGCGGACAGCGATGGTCGTGAACTGACCGACTTGATCGTTGCTGAAGTCGACCGAATTGCCAAGCTGGTCGACCGCATGGAGAGTTTTACCGATACCAGGCCCGTGAACCTGTTGCCCGAAAACATCCATGAAGTGCTGGGCCATGTGCGCAAACTTGCCGAACAGGGGTTCGGGCAGGGCATCAGCATCCGCGAAAGCTATGATCCTTCGCTGCCGTTGGTTCCGGCAAATCGTGACGCGCTGGTCCAGGTGTTCCTGAACTTGTTGAAGAACGCGGCCGAAGCAACGGGTTCAAAAGGCAATATCCGAATTACGACGGCGTTTCGGCCTGGCCTGAAGGTTCGTCCGGAGGGTGGCGGCGCATCGGTGTCACTACCGCTCGAAGTCCGCATTATCGATGATGGTCCGGGCGTGCCGGGCAACCTTGGCGATCATGTCTTTGAACCATTTGTGACGACCAAGCGCGGCGGCTCGGGACTTGGCCTGGCGCTTGTTGCCAAGATCGTCGCCGATCATGGCGGACTGGTGGAATATGAGCGTTCGGGCGATCCGGAGGAGACAATCTTTCGGGTGCTGCTGCCTGTTGCGCGCGAAGAAAAGGCGCCGGAATGACTGCGACCATCCTTGTTGCCGATGATGATGCCGCCATCCGCACCGTTGTGCGACAGGCACTGACTCGCGCCGGATACCAGGTGCGGTTGACGGAAACCGCCGCCGGACTTGTAAAGCTGGTCGAGGACGGCCGCGGCGATGTCGTCGTCACCGATGTCATCCTGCCCGATGCCAATGGCCTTGATACGATCCCGCGTTTGCTGGCGTTGCGCCCTGGGCTGCGGGTGATCGTGATGAGTGCGCAGAACACTTTGTCGACGGCGGTGCGTGCCACCGAGCAAGGAGCCTTTGATTATCTGCCAAAGCCGTTTGATCTGAATGAATTGATACGATCGGTTGCGGCGGCGCTTGAAGGCCGGGCCGAAACCGATACTGGGGAATTTGGCGGGGACGACACGCCGCTCATCGGCCGCTCGCCGGCGATGCAGGAGGTTTATCGCCTTATCGCCCGCGTTGTGCCCAACGACCTGACGGTGATGGTGCTGGGCGAGAGCGGTACTGGCAAGGAATTGGTGGCGCGGGCCATTCATGACATGGGGCAACGTGCAACGCGGCCCTTCATTGCGCTCAACATGGCGGCCATTCCGCGCGAATTGATCGAAAGCGAGTTGTTCGGCCATGAACGCGGCGCCTTTACCGGGGCGGCGGCACGAGCTTCGGGCAAGTTCGAACAGGCGCAGGGCGGCACGCTGTTCCTTGATGAAATTGGCGATATGCCGATCGAAGCGCAAACGCGCCTGTTGCGCGTGTTGCAGACCGGCGAATTCACCACTGTTGGCGGCACCCGTACGCAGCGCGCCGATGTGCGGATTGTGACGGCGACCAACCAGGATTTGCTGGCACTGACCCAGTCCGGGCGTTTTCGGGAGGATTTGTATTACCGGCTGAATGTCGTGCCGTTGACGCTGCCGCCGCTGCGGGCCCGGCTTGAGGATGTACCGGCACTGGCGCGGCATTTCCTGGAAGCCGCGGCACAGGAAGGCTTGCCGCGAAAGTCGCTTGATGCCGGTGCTGTTGAAATGTTGTGCAGCCATGCCTGGCCCGGCAATGTGCGCGAACTGGAAAACCTGATGCGACGCCTTGCCGTTCTCGAGCGCGGCGACACGATTGGCGCTGCTGCGGTGCTGGTGTGTCTTGGCCCAGGGATTCGTTCCCTGCCATTGCCAGGCGCCGGCGACAGCAAGAGCCTTTCAGAGGCGGCAGCCGGACATATTTCGCGTTATTTCGCCGATTACGGTGCGTCTTTGCCGCCCGACGGGGTTTACGACCGCCTGCTGGCCGAGGTTGAACGGCCGCTGATCTCGGCTTGCCTGGAAGCGACTGGCGGCAACCAGTTGAAGGCTGCCAAGCTGTTGGGAATAAACCGCAACACGCTGCGCAAGAAACTGACCGACCTTGGTCTTGACCCCGTTGCAACGCGCCGCACTTGAGCGGCGAAACGGGCTGTCGCATTGTCGCAACGCCTGTGTTCCTTTGGCAACTGTTTTGCCTTAGGATGACGATTGGATGACAGACGCCAGCATCTTGCCCACCCCGATGCCAGCCAGAGACGGCGTGTCCGTGCCCAATCGTTGGCGCCAGATGCGCCGCCGATTCAATCGCTGGGTAAAACGCGTCGACCTGTATCCACGACTCGAGATTGCCGCAGCCGTCCTCACCATCATCCTGGGCTGGTCAAGCTATGCGCTGCTCACCGGCAAGGCGGCGCCGGCGACGGGGGTTTCACCGCCGCTGATGACCTTCCTGCTGGTCGCCAATCTGTTGCCGGTGATGGTGCTTGTGGTGCTGATCGCCCGGCGGGTGGCGATCCTGCTGGCCAATAGGCGCCGTGGATTGGCCGGCGCGCAATTGCACGTGCGCATGGTGGCGCTGTTTGCCGGGATTGCGGCAGTGCCGACGATTCTGGTGGTCATCTTTGCGTCACTGCTGTTTCAGTTTGGCGTGCAATTCTGGTTCTCGGACCGGGTGAAGACCATCCTTGATGGGTCAAACCAGGTTGCACAGGCCTATGTCGAGGAAAATCGCCAGCGCGTTGCCGATGACATCATGGCGATGTCGACCGACGTCAACAATTATGCCCGGGATTTCGGCTTTGGCAGCGAATTGTTCGTAAAAGGCCTGCAATTCCAGGTTGCCGCGCGCAATCTCAGCGAAGCGGCAGTATTCTCGCGTGGACCCGATGGTGCGCTCAAATCGATTGCCAGCAACGGGATGCCGCCGGCAGATCTGGCGGCGCGCATCGCCGGTATCGACCTCGCCAAGGCCGGGGCCGGCGCAGCCACAGTGGTGGCCAAGGGCAGCGATCGCATCGAAGCCGTTGTTGCCATCGATCCGGCGGCAAACCGGTATATTTATGTCAGCCGCAAGGTTGATCCGGCAGTGCTGGCACGCGCCGAAAAGGCCGCAGGAGCGCTTGACGAGTATCGGTCGCTGATCGAGCGTTCGCGCGTCATGCAATTGCGATTCAACCTGGTGTTGATGGCGGTGTCGCTGCTGACGCTGGCAGTGGCCATCTGGTTTGCGCTGTGGCTCGCCAACCGGCTTGTGGCGCCGATTGCGCGCCTCGCGCTGGCCGCCGAGCGGGTGGGGGCAGGGGACCTTGATGCCCGGGTGCCGGTGCGGGGATCGCCCGATGAAATCGGCACGTTGGCAAGGGCGTTCAACCGCATGACCGGCCAGTTGAAGACGCAACAACAGGCGCTTGTTGGTGCCAACAAGCAGCTTGATGCGCGGCGGCAATTTACGGAGGCGGTGTTGTCGGGTGTGTCCGCCGGCGTGATGTCGATTTCGGCCGCTGGCGTCATCAGGGTTGCCAACCGGTCGGCCGCGGCCCTGCTGCAAACGCCCATCGACGCACTCTCGGGGCGATCGTTGAGTGCTGCGGTGCCGGAACTCGCGGCGTTGCTCGACGAGGCCCAGCATAGCGGCGACGCTTCGGCGCAGGTCAGGATTGCGCGCGGTACCGAGATGCAGACATTGTCGGTTCGCATTGCGGCGGAAAGCCTGACAGACGGCGGTTATGTCCTGACTTTTGATGATATTTCGGCGCAGCTTGCCGACCAGCGCAGCGCCGCCTGGGCCGATGTGGCGCGGCGCATCGCCCATGAGATCAAGAACCCGTTGACGCCGATCCAGCTTGCTGCCGAGCGGTTGCAGCGCAAATTCGGCCGGCAGATCTCGGAAGATGCCGATACGTTCGGCATCCTGACCGGCACGATTGTGCGGCAAGTGGGCGATCTGCGGCGCATGGTCGACGAGTTTTCGGATTTTGCCCGTCTGCCAAAACCGGTGTTCGCCGCCGAAAGCCCGGAACGCATCGCGCGACAGGCGCTGGTGCTGCAGGAAGTGGCGTTTCCGGCCATTCGTTTTTCGCTGGTTGGCACAACCTCGGCGCCACTGGTGTGTGACCGTCAGCAGGTGGCGCGCGCCTTGACCAACCTGATCAAGAACGCCGGGGAATCGGTAACAGCGCGCATCGATCGCGACGCCGCAGATGGCCGATTGGCCCGCGAAGGCCTGATTGATATCAGCATCGACGATGGCGCCGACGCGGTGACGATGACCGTGACCGACAATGGCATAGGATTGCCGGCCGAAAGCCGTGAACGGTTGACCGAGCCCTATATGACGACCCGGGCGCGCGGCACCGGCCTTGGCCTCGCCATCGTCAAGAAGATTATCGAAGATCATGGCGGCACGTTGGAATTGGGCGACGCCGAGGATGGTGGTGCCTTTGCCCGTGCCCGATTCAGCCGCGCCATGCGGGCCGACAGCGACAGTGAAACCCCGCCCGTCTCTCTCAGAATGACAGCTTAGGATGACCCGATAGCATGGCACTCGACATTCTGATCGTCGACGATGAAGCCGATATCCGCGACTTGATTGCGGGCGTGCTTGGCGATGAAGGCTATGGCACGCGCACGGCGGGCGACAGCGACGGCGCGCTGGCGGCGCTGGCGGAGCGGCGGCCTTCGCTGATCGTGCTGGATGTCTGGCTGCAAGGGTCGCGGCTTGATGGCATCGAACTGCTCGACGAGATCAAACGGCGCGAGCCAACGCTGCCGGTGGTGGTGATTTCGGGCCATGGCAATATCGAAACCGCAGTGGCCGCCATCAAGCGCGGCGCCTATGACTTTATCGAAAAACCCTTTCAAGCCGAACAGTTGCTGCTGGTTGTTCGCAGGGCGACCGAGACCGAACGATTGAAGCGCGAATATGAAGCGTTGAAGGAGCGCGTTGGTTTTGACACCGAACTGACGGGTTCCAGCGCGCAGATAAACGCCGTGCGCGCCACCTTGAAACGCGTCGCCGCAACGGGTTCGCGCGTGCTGATTACCGGGGCTGCCGGATCTGGCAAGGAGGTTGCGGCCCGGCTGTTGCACCAGTGGAGCCCGCGCGAAGCCTCCCCCTTTGTGGTGGTCAGCGCCGCGCGGATGACACCAGACCGGGTGGAGGAAGCGTTGTTCGGTGTCGAGGAGGGCGGGCATCTGGTGCATTCCGGCCTGTTCGAGCAGGCGCATGGCGGCACCTTGTTCCTTGATGATGTCGCCGACATGCCGATGCCGACCCAGGCCAAGATCCTGCGTGTGCTGACCGAGCAGATTTTTCAGCGTGTTGGCGGCTCACGCTGGGTCCGCGTCGATGTTCGCGTCATCAGCGCCACGTCGCGCGATCTTGTCGCCGAAATCGCCGCCGGGCGCTTCCGCGAGGACCTGTATTATCGTCTGAACGTCGTGCCGGTGCGGCTGCCATCACTGGCGGAGCGGCGTGAGGATGTTGCTGAACTCGTGCAATATTTCCTCACCCGCTATGCCGCCGAGCGTCGGGTTTCGCCGCCGGCGCTGACCGAGGATGCCATTGCCGCGTTGCAGACCTATGATTGGCCCGGCAATGTCCGCCAGCTGCGCAATGTTGTGGAACGCACGCTCATTCTGGCGCCGGCGGAGTCCATCGGCATGATCGATATCGATATGCTGCCGTCGGAAGTCACTGCCGAGCCGGCCAAGCTGGTGCCCAACCAGGCGGTGCGATCAATCATGGGCACGCCCTTGCGGGAAGCGCGTGAGGCGTTTGAACGTGAGTATCTGAGAGCGCAGATTCGGCGGTTTTCAGGCAATATTTCCAAGACGGCGGCGTTCATCGGCATGGAGCGTTCGGCCTTGCACCGCAAGCTCAAGGCGTTGGGCCTGAGTGATGACCCGGGCGATGATGCCGAGGGCGAGCCAGGCTGATTTTTGCAAAGCGTCAAAAAAACGTTGGCCATTGAGAAACTTGCTGCACCGCACTATCCTTGCATTGTCGTACTGGGTTGGTGCGATAGCCGACGCCGGGCAACGAGGCGATCGCAGGGGGAAATCTCCTGCCAACAAGATCGGAAAGTGTTTCCATCATGGCCGACAAACCCAACAACTTGCAGGATGTTTTCCTCAACACGGTTCGCAAGACCAAAACTCCGGTGACCATGTTTCTCGTTAACGGCGTCAAATTGCAGGGCGTCATAACCTGGTTCGACAATTTTTCGGTGCTGTTGCGCCGCGACGGCCATTCGCAATTGGTCTATAAGCACGCAATCTCGACAGTGATGCCGGCGTCGCCGGTGCAGTTGTTCGATGCCGAAAAAATCGAAGGTGAAGACGATTGAAATCTGAAAAATCTGCCCCGAACGAGCTGGCCGGGCAGGGGTGGGACGATAGCCGGGGGGTGCGGTTTGGCGCTCCCGCTGTTGTCGTGTTGCCATTGAAGGACGCAAAGTCCGGCCAATCGGCCATTCGTTCACCCGAAGCCCGGCTTGCCGAAGCCGAAGGGCTAGCACGCGCCATCGCGCTCGATGTTGTCCATTCCGAAGTCATCAAGCTGCGCGCCGCCAGCGCATCGACGCTGTTTGGCAAGGGCCAGATCGAGCGACTTGCCGCTGCGGTTGCCGCGCATGATGCGCAACTGGTGGTTGTCGATGGCGCCGTCACGCCAATTCAACAGCGCAATCTTGAGAAGCATCTCAAGGCCAAGGTCATCGACAGGACCGGGCTTATTCTCGAAATTTTTGGTGAACGCGCCAGTACGCGCGAAGGCACGCTCCAGGTCGAACTCGCGCATCTGCAATATCAGGCGAGCCGGCTTGTGCGGTCCTGGACTCACCTTGAACGGCAACGCGGCGGCTTTGGCTTCATGGGCGGCCCTGGTGAAAGCCAGATCGAAACCGATCGCCGGTTGATCAAGGATCGCATTGTCCGGTTGAAGACCGAGCTTGAGGATGTGCGCCGCACCCGCGGGCTGCACCGGCGCCAGCGGCAGAAGGCACCTTGGCCGGTGGTTGCGCTTGTCGGCTATACTAACGCCGGCAAATCGACGCTGTTCAACCGCTTGACCGGCGCCGAAGTCCGTGCCGAGGACCTGTTGTTCGCCACGCTCGATCCGACGATGCGCGCCATAAAGCTGCCGGGGCATGACAAGGTTGTGGTGTCTGATACCGTGGGTTTTGTGTCTGACCTGCCGACACAGCTTGTTGCTGCGTTTCGCGCCACGCTGGAGGAAGTCATCGAGGCCGACCTCATCGTCCATGTCCGCGACATTTCGCATCCGGACAGTGATGCCCAGGCCCAGGATGTCGCCCATGTGTTGAGCGGCCTTGGCCTCGCCGACGAATTGAAGCGCGTGCCGATGCTGACAGTGTTCAACAAGATCGACGCGCTCGATGTCGATGAACGCGACGCGCTGATGGGCAGGGCAGGGGACGATGCCGTGCTTGTCTCGGCACTGACCGGCGAAGGGCTTGACGTGCTGCGTGAACGGATGGCGCTGATGTTGCGCGCCGGCACCCATGTCCACGACATCCATCTGGCGCCCAGCGACGGCCGCCGCATGGCCTGGTTGCACGAACATGGCGAAGTCATCGGCCGCAGCAATGACGAGACCGGCGTCGCCTTGCAAGTCCGCCTCAGCGACGCCGACCGGGCGCGATTCGCGGCGCTTTAGTCCGTTGCGCGTGTGTGGGTTTCAGGTGCCGGCAAGGACGGTTGCCATCGGCCATGCGCTGATGTCGATGGCGGCTGCTGCCCAGCAGCCAAATGTTGTGCCAACAAGCACAACGCCATTCCCACCGGCTTTCTTTGCGGCCGCCCAGCCCAACACGGCATTCGACATGATCGCGCGGCTTCCGGGCTTCAGCTTCGATGGCGGTGCACTGGTTCGTGGTTTTGCCGGCGCGTCAGGAAACGTGCTCATCAACGGCCAGCGGCCTTCGACAAAGACCGACAGTCTCGAAGACAGCCTGCGCCGCATTGCGGCGGCCGGCGTGAAGCGAATTGACCTCATTCGTGGTGGTGCAGCGGGTATCGACATGCAGGGCCGTACGTTGATGGCCAACGTCATCCTGCGCGAGGGCGCGCGCACCGAGTTCAATATCGAAGCCGGTGCCAGGATCTATGGCGACGGCCATTTCGGACCGGCACTGCAATTTACCGGATCACGGCGACGTGGTGACTCGGCGATTTCGGGGTCGATCGATTATTCCGACGAGCAGGGCGGCGACCAGGGGGTTGGTGACATTCGACTCAGTGATGTTGCCGGTACGCCAATTCGCCTCGCCGACGTGACGCAGACCGATATTGACCGCGCGCTGAAGCTTCGCCTTCAGGGGCAGTTACCGGTTGCGGGCGGCCTGCTGCATCTCAATACGGCCTTCGATCATCTCCCGACCGATAAACTCCAGATCGATATGGTCAGCCTTTCGCCTTCGGGGCCAGGTATCGAGACCGTGAAGGACACACGGCGAACCAACGCCGGTGAAATTGGCGGCGACTACGCCCATGCGATCGGCGCACGTACAACGGCCAAGCTGGTTGTGCTGAAATCGCAGCGGTGGCGCGACAGCATTTCGGTTGCGGAACAGGACGGCGTCACATCGGACTTTCGGCAGGAACGCGATTCTGGCGAAACCATCACGCGGTTAACGCTGAATTCCGTGCGTTCGCCGCGCCTGAGTGTCGAAATTGGCGGCGAGGCGGCGATCAACTTCATCGATGCGCGCACCAGCTTTACCGAAGATGGCACTGCGATCGAACTGCCAAACGCCCGGGTGCGCGTTGAAGAACGCCGCGGCGAGATTTTTGCGCTGACAAATTGGCAGATCGCTGCGCCATGGCGGCTCGAGACCGGTGTGCGAGCCGAAACCTCGACAATCAGCCAGACAGGGAAGATCGAGAAATCGCGTGGTTTCACCTTCCTGAAACCGCGGGCCGTGCTGACCTGGTCCCCGAACAGCGTTTTCCAGACGCGACTGCGCCTTGAGCGTGAAGTCGATCAACTCGACTTCAACGATTTTGCGGCATCGGCGAATTTTTCATCGGGAAACATCAACGCCGGGAACGCCAATCTTGAACCCGAGCGTCGCTGGATTATTGAAGCGGTGTTTGATCGGCAATTCTGGAATGGCGGCAATATCGTGCTGACCCTCAGCCATGCCGCGTTGGAACAGGTTGTCGACGTCATCCCCATCGATATGCGCAATGCGCCGGGAAACATCGGCAATGGCCGGCGCGAGCTTGCGGCACTTGACGTCACCGTCCCGCTGGCGCGCCTGGGCATGGCAGGTGGCTTGCTGAAGGCCAATGCCACTGCGATCGCGTCCAGCGTCACGGACCCGACCACCGGTGAGAAACGCTCGATCAGCGGTGTCGCGCCGTTTGCTGGCGGGCTGACTTTGAGCAATGACATTCCAAAATGGAATTCCACCTGGAAAATCATGGCAAGCAGCGGCCAAACCGCACGTGAATACCGGATCGACCAGATCCAGACCGAGAGTATCGGTTTGGGGCTTGGCGCATCCTGGGAATACCGGCCCGGGCGCGGCCTCGCGATCCTTGCCGAAGTCGAAAATGTCGGCGGCCTCTCGCGGGTTCGCACGCAGGAAATCCATGATGGCCTGCGCAGCCAGGTTCCCGTCAGTCAGATCGAGCGACTTGCCGTGCGTTGGCCGGCGTTTTTCCGGGTGCGCCTTCGCAAGAGCTGGTGATGTTGCAGGGAAGGTCCCTGTCTGAAATCCCTGTTGCCCGGCGGCGCTTGCGGTGCTCAATGCTGCCAAAGCATCTCACCGGAGTGACCCCCCATGCCCGAAGCCTATATCATCGACGCCGTCCGTACCCCGCGCGGCATCGGCAAGCCCGGGAAGGGGGCGCTGTCGCATCTCCACCCCCAACATCTGGCAGCAACGGTCCTCAAGGCGCTGAAAGAGCGCAACAATCTTGATACGGCTACGGTCGATGACATCATCTGGTCGACCAGCACGCAAAAGGGCAAGCAGGGCGGTGATCTGGGCCGCATGGCGGCGCTTGATGCGGGTTACGATATCAAGGCCAGCGGCATGACGCTTGACCGTTTTTGTGGCGGCGGCATCACATCGGTCAATCTGGCTGCAGCGCAGATCATGTCGGGCATGGAAGACCTGGTCATCGCCGGCGGCACCGAGATGATGAGCTATACCACCACCATCGGCGCCGAGGAGTTCGCCGCCGGTATCAAGCCGATGGGCATGGGTTCGGGCAACACCCATCTCCAGGCCATCCATCCGCAATCGCACCAGGGGGTCTGCGGTGACGCGATTGCTGCGATGGAAGGCATCAGCCGCGAAGCCGTCGATGCGCTCGGCCTTGAAAGTCAGCGCCGTGCCGATGTGGCCATCCGCGAAGGCCGGTTCGCCAAAAGCGTCGTATCAGTGTTCAACGAGGACGGCAGTGTCGCCTTGGACCATGATGAATTTCCGCGGCCGCAGACTACCGCCGAGGGCCTGGCCGGACTGAAGGCCTCGTTCGATGTCATCGCTGATGTGTCGATTCAACCCGACGGCCAGACGTTTCGCCAGTCGATTACCGCGCGCTATCCGGACCTCGAATTCACCGGTGTCCATCACGCCGGCAATTCCTCAGGCGTTGTCGATGGCGCCGCCGCGATTTTGCTCGCCTCCCCGGCCTATGCCGCCAAGCATGGCCTGAAGCCCCGCGCCCGCATCGTCGCCACCGCCAACATGGGCGATTGCCCGACGCTGATGCTCAACGCCCCGGTGCCGGCGGCGCGCAAGGTGCTGGAAAAGGCCGGGCTCACGGTGGATGATATCGACCTGTGGGAAATCAACGAAGCCTTTGCCGTTGTTGCCGAAAAGTTCATCCGTGACTTGAAGCTCGATCGCAGCAAGGTCAACGTCAACGGCGGCGCCATCGCATTGGGCCATCCGATCGGCGCCACCGGCTCGATCCTCATCGGCACTGTGCTGGATGAACTCGAACGGCGCGGTTTGAAGCGGGGCCTTGTTACCATGTGCGCCGCCGGCGGCATGGCCCCGGCAATCATCATCGAGCGGATCTAGCGCTTCAGGAAATCCAGGAGCAGCCGCACAACCGCTTCGGGCTGCTCCTGCTGCACCCAATGCCCGGCGCCATCGACAAGATGGATGCCGCAAAGCTGCGAACACCCGCGTGCCTGCATCGCTTCCAGGTCGCCGGGCCGCTGGTGCATCCCCCAATCGCTGCGCCCGGTGATGAAAACCGCCGGTACATCGATCGTCCGCCCGGCGTACAGCAATTCACCGGCATTGCCGCCGTCGATCCTGCCGCGATACCAGTTCAATCCGCCCTGAAACCCGGTTCGGCAGAATTCTCGTGTATAAACCGATAATTCTGCCTCGGTCAGCCATTCGCACGCTGCAATTTCCGCAGGGGTCGGCATGGCAGGAGCGACGGTCGTCGCCATGTCGGCGCCGGCATCCATAACATAATAGGGTGGCAGCCTTGCCAGCTCGCCTGCACTCCAGGCCTTGAGCGCAAACGGCCGATTGCCCGCCCACTCACCACTTTTCATATGATAATAGGCGCGCAGAAAAGCGTGAACACCCTGCGCACTTTCCATCATGTCGGCGTTGGCTTCCGGCGTCGAATAATACCAGACATAATGTTTGCGCGGACGCGGCAGATCCAGCAGATCGGCGTGAATATCGCGTACCGGGGCCGGCCGCCGCACCAGGGCAGGGGGGCCACTGAAAGGTGCGCTCATCAGGGCAACAGAACGGAACACATCGGGACGAGTCAGCGCGCACCACGCCGCGACCGGCGATCCGAAATCATGGCCAATCACTGCGGCGACTTCGCTGTGTCCCAGCGCCTTGACCAGCGCCAGCGCATCGGTGGCCAGCCCGAGCATCCGGAACGGTGCAATATCAGCGCTGAAATCCGCGTCCCAATCGGTCGTTCGTCCATAGCCGCGTTGATCTGGTGCAACCACGTGAAAACCGGCGGCAGCTAGCGGCAGCATGATCTTGCGCCAGCTGAACGCCAATTCTGGAAAACCGTGCAAAAGCAGTATCATGGGCCGATTCGGAGCGTCATGTCCGGCTTCGAGGATATGCATCCTAAGGTCGTTAACGCCGTCAACAAAGCGCGCCCGAATGCCGTCGGGCAGGGCGCTTTGCGGCAAGGGCTCAAGCTCCGCCATCAAGCCCTTTCCGCCGCCTTGACCTGATTCCACAATGCATCCTGCGCATCGAGCGAAAGCGCGGCAAACCCCGGCTCAGCAAGCGACTCCATCGCCCGGAACCGCCGCTCGAACTTGGCATTGCCGGCGCGCAACGCGTCCTCGGCATCGATGCCGTGCCGTCGCAACAAATTGACCACCACAAACAGCAAATCACCGGCTTCCTCCGCCCGGTGTGCATCACCAACCGCCGTATCGAACTCCGCCAATTCCTCGTCCACCTTGGCCCGTACCGGCGCCAGGTCCGGCCAATCGAAGCCCACCCGCGCCGCCCGCGATTGCAGTTTTTCGGCGCGCATCAACGCGGGCAGGGCGGTCGCCACCCCATCCAGCGCCGAAACCTGCGTGCCCGCTACCGCCCGCTCGGCCGCCTTTATCGCCTCCCATTCCAGCTTCTGCGCGCCAGCATCGGCCGCCGCTCTCCCGGTGCCAAAAATGTGCGGGTGCCGCCGCTCCATCTTTTCGCAAACCCCGGTCACGACATCTTCGAGTGTAAAATGCCCGGCCTCCTCGGCCAGACGCGAATGGAACACTACTTGGAACAACAGGTCGCCCAGCTCCTTTTGCAACTCCGCCATGTCGTCCACCGCAATCGCCTCGGCGACTTCATAAGCCTCCTCGATAGTGTAGGGGGCGATGGTTGCGAAATTCTGCGCGAGATCCCAGGGGCAGCCGCCATCAGGATGCCGCAGGCGGGCCATGATGCGGGCGATGCGTTCAAGCGAAAGGGCAGGCTGTGCAGCAGTCATACGTCAGGGGTAGCGCGCATGTGCCAAGACGTCATCTGGCGATTTAGCACATCATGCTGGAATAGTTTTGATAATATATATTATGTTAAATATTCTTCCCAGATTGTCCAGCAAGTCGTCTCCTTGCATCGTCCGCACACCCCACAACACTTGCGCGAAGCCGCAACTATCGCCACCAACCGCAGCAATGTCCGTCCGCGCACCTTCAACCAATTTCCAAGCCCTTGAAACCCTGTTGGTTGAAAAGCCCTGGGGCCGCCTGGATCTGCCTGCTGGTTTTCCGTCGGCCAATGGCAAGCGTATCGGCGAGATCGAGCACCGCGCCATCGACGGTGCTCCCGCGCCATTGCTCGCCAAGCACATCTTTACCAGTGAGCGCCTGTCAATCCAGGTTCATCCCGGTGACGATCAGGCACGCGCTCGCGGTTTGTCGAGCGGCAAGACCGAATGCTGGCTCATCCTGGCGGCCGAGCCTGGCGCCGTCATCGGCATCGGTGGCAATTGCGCGCTCACCCCTGATGCGCTGCACGCCGCCGCGCTCGATGGCAGCATCGAACACTGGCTTGATTGGCGCAGGGTCGCAGTCGGCGATTTCTTCCTGGTTCCTGCCGGCACCATTCACGCCATCGGCGCCGGCATCACTCTGGTCGAAATCCAGCAAAATGTCGCCGCAACCTATCGCTTGTTTGATTATGGCCGCCCGCGTGCGCTTCATCTGGGCGACGGTGTTGCGGTGGCGCACCCTGCCCCTTATCCTGCTGCATTCGCCACTAGAGTTGTTCCCGGAGACACCGTCCTGGCCGACATTCCACAGTTTCAGATCCGGTACCGCACTCTGCCCGGCTCCTTTGATGTCGACAAGAACTGTCTTGTCATTCCCATCACCGGCCTTGTCACCATCGATGGCGTTGGCGCAGCGCCGGGCCGCTGCTTTGCCGCAAACGCCTTTGCTAACGTCCATATTGGCCCTGATGCCGCGATTCTCATCGCTCGCTCTCAAAGCGCCTTGGCCTGAAACGTCTTGGCGTCGCTCATCATTCCGCATAACGCTAGTTCTTGATGTCCACCAAACCCGCGCCCCAGGCCGCCGACCTTTTCGGTGATATCGAAGCCACGCCAAAGGTCGGTGCGCGCGACTATCTTCCCGGCCTCACGGTCGCCATCCTCGCCACCATGGCCGCTGCCAGCCTGACCCAGCGTTATGGTGCGCCGCTTACCCTAATGGCGCTGCTCATCGGCCTGGCGCTCAATTTCCTGTCGGCTGATCGTCGCCTCACACCGGGTCTGACGCTGGCTTCGCGCGAATTGCTGCGCTGGGCCATCGTACTTGTCGGCGCTCGCATCACCTTTGCCCAGATTGCAGCGTTGGGGCCGGAGGCGCTGGTGATGGTCATGCTCACTGTCGCCGTCACCATCGGTGTCGGTGTGCTGGCGGCGCGGGCGCTGGGCTTTTCAGCGCCCTTTGGCGTGCTCGCCGGCGGTGCGGTCGCCATCTGTGGCGGCTCGGCGGCAATGGCACTTTCGGCGACGCTGGGCGAACGCCGTGTCCGCCAGGCCGAACTGACCCTCGTACTCGTCGGCATCTCGGCGATGAGTTCGCTGGCCATGGTGCTCTATCCTGCCGTCGCCCATGCGCTCGATTTCAGCGATGCCCAGGCCGGCTATTTCCTCGGCGGTTCCGTGCATGATGTCGCCCAGGCTCTGGGATCCGGTTACGCCTTTTCGCCCGCTGCCGGCGAAACCGCCACCATCGTGAAGCTGGCACGGGTTGCGCTACTGGCGCCGGTGCTCGGGGTTATCGCGCTGATGTTTCCATCGACGTTGGAAATCACCGGTGCAACGTCGAAAACCGCCATCGTGCCATGGTTTGTGCTGGGCTTTTTTGCGGTTGCCGGTGTCAATTCGACCGGTATCATCCCCGCACAGATTTCGCATTTCGCGGCTGAAACCGCTGCCTGGATGCTGGCGGTTTCGGTCGCCGCCACTGCCATCCGCTCGCCGTTGGCTGAAATCATGAAGGCTGGGCCAAAACCATTGCTGGTCATCGTCGCCTCGACCGGTGCCGCCTTTGCCCTGTCCCTGCTCTATGCTTGGGCGCGCATTCCTTGACCTCGGTCGCTTAACGTCGCGCCCAAAGGTAAAGGGCCACACCGGCGAGGAACAGCACCGCCAGGAAACTGCTCGCCATGCCTGCTGCCTCTTTTATTGCACTGTTTCAGCCGGCATTCGCGCTGCTCTTGCCGATATCGATTGCCAACCCATCATAACCCGGCATCACTCCAGCGGGTAACTCGGCCACCAGCGTCGCATAGTCCATCGATTGGTCCATGTGCGTCAGGACAGCGCGATTTGGGCCATAATGCGCGATCCAGCCAAGGGTTTGCGCCAGATGGCTGTGCGTCGGATGCGGATTGCGGCGCAACGCATCGACGATCCATACATCAAGCCCCGCCAGCGCCGCATCGGCGCGCGTATCCAGCGCCTTCACATCGGTCGAATAGGCAAAGGCCCTGCCATCGGCCTCAACCCGAAACCCGGTGGAATCGATGTTGCCATGGTTCTGGGCAAAGGGCGTGACCAGCATGGCACCAACATGAACCGGCCCTTCGAGTGTTGTCGCTGTGCAGGTCGGCGGATAGAATTTTGTGCCGGCAAATACATAGTCAAAACGCGGTTTCAGCACTGCCCATGTCGCTGCCGAGGCAAAACACGACACTGGCTCTCCCATCGCGTGAAAAACCTGCCGCAGATCATCGATGCCATGAGCATGATCGGCGTGATCATGAGTCAGGAACACGGCATCAAGGTGCCGCACGCGTGCCGACAGCAATTGTTCCCGCAAATCCGGGCCCGTGTCTATCAACACCGCCTTGCCGCCATGTTCGATCAGCACGGATACCCTTCGCCGGCGATTGCGCGGATTGCCGGGGTCACAGACACCCCAGTCCCCTGCCCCATCGACTCCGCCGATGCGCGGCACCCCGCTCGACGTGCCGCAGCCGAGCATAGTGACCATCACGCCGGCCGCACAGCCTTGCCGAAAAGCCGGAAGAAATTGTCGGTTGTCGTCGCTGCCAGCGTCTCGGCCGAGACACCGCGCAAATTCGCCACAAATGCCGCTGTGTACGCAACAAAGCCCGGTTCGCACGTCTTGCCGCGCATCGGCACTGGCGCAAGAAACGGCGCATCGGTTTCAACCAGCAAACGGTCTGCCGGAATCGTAGCCGCCGTTGCCTGCAGATCCCGGGCGTTCTTGAACGTCACAATTCCTGATAGTGATATATAGAAACCCAGTGCAAGCGCTTCATCTGCAAAGGCTTGGCTGGCGGTGAAACAATGGATGACACCGCGCTGCACGCCATCGCCCTGCTCCTTGAGCAACGCCAGCGTATCCGCCTCCGCATCACGGGTGTGGACAATCAGCGGCAGTCCCGTCGCCCGCGCTGCGTGGATGTGCGCGCGAAAACTCGTCCGCTGTCGCTCGCGATCGCTTTTGTCATAGAAGTAATCGAGACCCGTCTCACCAATGCCGATGACCCGGCGGTGATTGGCGACGTCGACAAGGGCCGCCGCACCGGTATCGGGGTGGAGATCAGCCTCATGCGGATGAATGCCGACGGTTGCCCACACATCTGCTTCGGCGTCGGCGAGCGCCACAACTTCGTCCCATTCTGATTGCCGAGTGGAAATTCCCAGAAATCCGGTGATTCCTGCTGTCCTTGCCCGGCCAAGCACGCCCTGCACATCCTCGCGCAGACCGGGGTAGTTGAGGTGGCAATGGCTGTCGATCAACATGGTCAGGCAGCAACCTCGGTCCAGCGGGGGAAAACCCCTTGCGGTGCCGGAAGCTGGGTTCCCGTGGGAATAACATCATCGAAGTGGCTGAATGTTCGGCAATCCGGACGCACGCCAAGCTGATTCAGCAGCAGGCCCGACGCTTCTGGAACCACCGGCTGCACCAAGAGGACAATCCGCCGTGTCGCATCCAGCGTCGCATGCAGGACATCGGCCATCGCCCCAACATCGGTCTTGGCAAGACCCCAGGGGGCATTTTCGGCAAAATAGCCGTTGGTGGCGTTGACCATGCCCATGACTGCCTCCAACGCCTTGTTGAGCTGCAAGCCATTCATGGCAGCAAAATAGGCTCCGGTCAGCGCCTTGATGCTGTCGGTGAGGGCCTCTGCACCGGTACCGCCAGGTCCAGGCCCTGGCATCGCGCCGCCCAGATTCTTTGCCACCATCGACAGCGCCCGCTGCGCCAGATTGCCGATGCCATTGGCCAGATCGGCATTGGAACGCTCGATGATCGCTGCGTCGCTATAGCTGCCGTCTTCGCCAAACGCGACTTCGCGCAGAAGGAACCAGCGCAGCCGGTCAACGCCAAAACGCGTCGCCATTTCAACTGGATCAACGACATTGCCGTCCGATTTGGACATTTTCACGCCGCGGTTGAGCACAAAGCCATGACCGAAAACGGTTTTCGGCAACGGCAGATCGGCCGACATCAGGAACGCCGGCCAATATATAGCGTGGAACCGCACGACATCCTTGCCGATGATGTGCAGGTCGGCCGGCCACCATTCGCCGTCCAGCCCTCCTGCCCCGGTCAGATAATTGGCCAGCGCATCGACCCACACATACATCACATGTCCCGGACTGCCTGGCACAGGGACCCCCCAGTCAAAGCTGGTACGTGACATGGACAAATCTGAAAGTCCGCCGGCAACAAACGCGTGCATCTCGTTGAAACGGCTGATGGGTTGGATGAAATCCGGGTGGTTGGCATATAGGTCGAGCAAAGGCTGGGCATAGGCTGAAAGCTTGAAGAACCAGCTTTCTTCCACGGTCCATTCCACCGGTGTCTGCTGCGGTGAAAGTTTGATCGGCTTGCCGTCGGCGTCCTCGGCGGTGATCAGTTCGGTTTCGTCATAATAGGCTTCGTCGCGAACTGAATACCAGCCTTCATAACGGCCAAGGTACAGATCGCCCTTTGCTGCCATCCGCTGCCACAATTCCTGGCACAGCGTCTTGTGGTCGGCGTCGGTGGTGCGAATGAAGCGATCAAAGCTGATCCCGAGTTGGCGATCGAGATCGATGAAGGGCTGTGATGTCCGATCGACATATTCGCGCGGCTCGACGCCTTCGGAGCGTGCCGCCTGGGCAATTTTCAGTCCATGTTCGTCGGTTCCGGTCAAAAACCGTACGTCAAAGCCATCGAGACGCTTGAACCGCGCTATCGCATCTGTGGCGATTGCTTCATAGGCATGGCCCATGTGCGGTTTGCCATTTGGATAGGCGATGGCAGTGGTGATGTAGAAACGCTTGCTCATGACGCGAGGGAATGGGCGAGAATGGGATGCGGTGCAACCGTCTCAATGCCGCTCCGCCAGCGCCGCGACCTTTCCGGCAATGTCGAATACCACCGCCTGCGGGTCCAGCGACAAGGCCACGGCACCTGAGGCCAAGGCACTCGCTGCCTCCCAATCTGCCAATGTCCGCGCCAGCGCCGCTCCGGAACGAGTTCGTGCCGCCTTCGCAAGCATTGCTGGTGCAAGCTCCAGAAAGGCTGCGTAACGCGGGGTATTTGCCTTGCCGGCCAACGACCGGGCCAGCGCCAGCGTCTTGCCAGCAGCGGCAGCGCGCGGCGTTGCAGACAGTTCCGCAAGCTGCTCCTCAAGTGCGGCAATGCCGGTTTCGGCAAAACGCAGCGCCCGGCCCGGCGCGCCCTCGGCGATCCGGACGAGCGTCGCGCGATCTTCGTCATCCAGGTCGCTGGCTGTGTGTTCGAGCACAGCATCAACCTCGGCATCACTCAACCGGCCAAAGCGCAGCGCCCGACAGCGCGAGCGGATCGTCGGCAACAAACGCCCCGGTGTGTGGCTGATAAGGAGGAACAGAGTTTGCTGCGGCGGTTCTTCAAGATTCTTCAGCAAGGCATTGGCCGATTGGATATTCATCTCGTCTGCACTGTCGACGATGACCACTCGCCATTCCGCGATCGACGGCGTCTGTCGGAACAGGGGCTGCAACGCCCGCACTTCGTCAATGCGGATGACCGAGCGCAGCTTGCCCTTGTCGTCCTCGGTGCGGACCAGGCGCCGGAAATCCGGATGGCTGCCCGCTGCCGCCAATGATGAAGCCGGACTGTTGATGGCGGCATCGAACCCTTTCCCTACCGGCATGCCCGACAGCAGCCAGATCGCGGCAGTCTCGGCGAACAGCGCCTTCCCCAGACCCTGTGGTCCAGTCAACAACCAGGCGTGGTGCGGACGATCACCGGCGAATGCCGTCTTGAAGGCGTCAACCTGTTCGCCATGTCCGATCATGGCTGAACAACGGCAATGATGGCAGCCGCAAGTGTTTCAATATCCTGATCGGCATCGAAACCATGGCAGCGTTCCGGCTCCGTCCCCGGCAACCCCTCGAAGAAGGCCGCAATTCTTGCATGGAATGCCTCGTCATGGGCTTCGAAACGCCGCTCTGCCACCCCGCGAGCCCCCGCTCGGGACAGTCCGGCATGCGGGTTCAGCAGCATGATGAGTGTCAGATCGGGCCATAGCCCACCTGTTGTCCGGCGGTGCAAATCACACAGATCGGCATCGGCCAAGCCCTTGCCCGCACCTTGGTAAGCCCTTGTAGAATCAACAAAACGATCGCAGATTACCCAGGTGCCGCGCTCAAGCGCCGGGCGGATGACTCGTTCGACATGGTCAACCCGCGCCGCATTGACCAGACATGCCTCAGACCATGGCGACCAACGATCCGGCCTGCCATTCACCAGCAGGTCACGGATCTCCTCGGCCCCAGGCGTTCCGCCAGGTTCTCGTGTTAAAACAGCCTTTTGTCCAATAGTGCTCAGATAGTTTGCTAGAATTCGGGCCTGTGTGGACTTGCCGCTCCCCTCGCCGCCTTCAAAACTGATGAACCGACCACGCATCCGCGATGATTATGCCGCGAACGACATCAGCCAGTTCCAGAACTGACGCAAAGGGCCTGCTTCTTCAATTGCAGTCGCTGCTACCAAGGGCAATCGTGTGTCAGGCAAACCTTGAACAGAAACAACAAGATCAGCGACTTTTTGACCTTTTTTTACAGGCGCCTCAAGCTTGGCCAAAGGCACAACCCGGGATTTGCGTTCGCTGGCCATGCCGCGTGGTATCGTAACAAACAAGTCACGCGGTGCGATTGCCGCAACTTCGGGCTCGGCTCCCCCAGCTATCTTGACCATTCCAGATGATTGGCCGGCTTTCAGCACCGGCACCGACTGCCAGGCGGCAAAGCCCCAATTCATGAAATCAACCGAAGCGCCGATTCGCTCATTGAACGACGAAAGCCCAGCGACGACCATGACCAGACGACGGCCATTTTGCACCGCCGAACCGGTGAAACCATAGCCGGCTTCTTCGGTATGGCCCGTCTTCAAGCCGTCAGCGCCTGCAACCTTGCCGAGCAGTGGGTTGCGGTTTGGCTGGGTAATTGCCTCGCCCTTGCCCAAGGTCTTGCCCCAGGTAAAGCTTTCGGTGGCATAGAATTTTTTATACAAATCGGGAAAATCGCGAATTGTAGCCTCGGCAACGGTGGCGAGATCGCGGGCGGTGACAAACTCAGCAGGGTCGGGCCAGCCATTGGTGTTGGCGAAATGTGAGCCTTTCATTCCAAGTTTCTGAGCCGAGCGATTCATCATCGCGACGTAATTTTCCTCTGTTCCGCCAAGGCCTTCAGCCAAAACAACGCAGGCATCGTTACCAGACAAAGTGACAATGCCGTGCAGCAGATTTTCGACACTGACCTGTTCGCCCGGTGACAGGAACATCGTTGAGCCTTGCGAATGCCATTTCGTCCAGGTTTCCGGGCGAACCATGATTTTCTGGTCCAGCTTGGCTTCGCCGCGCTTTATCATCTGGAACGCCACATACACCGACATCATCTTGCCCATTGAGGCGGGCGGCATGCGGGTATCGGCGTCCTTGGCATAAAGCACTGCGCCGTTCGACATGTCCCGCATATACGCATAAGCGGCCGGCGTATTGAACGTGGGAGCCTGAGCGAAGACCGGCGCCGACGTTGCGAGCATGGCAATGAGCAGGAATTGACGCATCGAAGGGAACACTTTCGCGAGAAGTCTATGGATTGGGCAGTGACGGAACAAGCCTCGCCTCGCTGTAACCGGCTGCGCGCAACTGCGCCAGCGTGGCGTTGGCAGATTCGGCATCGGCATAGGGGCCAAGACGAACCCTTGTCAGGCCAGAGGCGCCAGGTTCCAGAACCACAGGGCCAAAGCTGCCCAGATAGCCCTTGAGCCACGCAATTCGGCCAGGATCGCCAAGGGCCGCCACCTGTATGAATGTTTTTTGGGATTTCCAATTCTCGGAATTTGTTGGTATTTTAACAGGTTGTGGGAATGTGGTGAGACTGGGTGATGATGCCAGTCGCGCAATCTCGGACTCCTTGGGAAAGACCCGCCGAACGCGAACCTTTGCCGTTCCTGCCTTGTCGACGCCAAGAAGTTGTGCGGAACGGCGTGAGAGGTCGATGATCCGGCCGGCAACAAAAGGTCCGCGATCATTGACACGGATGGTTAATTTTCGCCCATTATCAAGGTTTTCGACTTCGACAAAGCTGGGCATTGGCAGGGTTTTGTGAGCGGCGGTCACGTCGTCCTGGTTGTAGCGTTCGCCGTTTGCCGTGCTGAGAGCGTGGAAGCCGGGGCCGTACCAACTGGCGATGCCGCGCTGATCATAATCGCGATCGTCGCTGGGATAGTACCACGTTCCAAGCACTTGATAGGGTTTGCCGATCTTTGCAGGGATCGCCGCCGACCTGTGCTTTGACGTCGCGCAGGCGCCAAGCACGAGCAGGATGGCAAGACTAACGTACCTGAGGAGCAATCGCGTCACCAAGCAGCGCAACGGAAAGTGCGTAGAAATTTGAACAATTATAATCCATTAGCACGCGGTAGTTGGATGTGGTGAGATAGGCACCCTGCCCCGGACCATCAGGTTCGACAAGGGTCATTGGGGTTGCATCAGAGGGGAGCGGATTGGCGCTTGTCATGCCGAGACGTTTCCATTCACTGGCCGGGAGCCAGCGGCTGTGACGTTCCATGGGTTTGATGCAGGTGGTGGGGCGTTCGGGGTTGCGAACCGTTTCGCGGTCGAAATTGGCGGGGACTGTGACGGGTTGGCCCCAGGACATTCCGCGCTTCCAACCGTGCTTTTCCAGATAGTTGGCGATGGATGCTGCGGTGTCGACATCAGAATTCCAGATATCGACACGGCCGTCGCCGTCGCCATCGGCGCCATATGCGAGGTAGGAGGATGGCAGGAATTGTGGTTGGCCCATGGCGCCGGCCCAGCTGCCGCGCAACATCGAGCGTGACGCGAGTCCGCGGTCGATAATCGTGACTATTGCATTGAGTTCCTTGGTAAAAAGGTCGCGGCGGCGGCCGTCCCAAGCAAGGGTGGCGAGGCTGCGCGTGACATCGAAATCGCCGGTTACGCGGCCGAAATTCGTCTCCATGCCCCAGATGCCGATGATGATGTTGGCGGGGACCCCGGTGCGCGCCTGGATCGCAGCGAGGCGATCGGACATACGGGCAGCCGTTTGGTTTCCACCATAAATCCGTGTAGAATCAAGACGTTTGGCAAGATAGCTGTCGAAACGAGCGGGCGCTCGGCCGCTGTCGCCTGGCTGGGCACGGTCCAGTTCGATGACCCGGGGCGATGGGGTGAGGCCGGTGAGGGCCGAATCGAGAGTTGCAGCCGACACACCACGGGCACGGGCAGCGGCGCGATAGTCGGCAAGCCAGCTTTCAAAGTCTGAGGGCACAACGGCGGGTGGTTGCGGGGGCGTCGCAGGGTAGACAGATGTATCAACCACGGGGGTCGGAGGGACCATCGCCTGACGATCAAGGGGGGCCGCGGGGGTTGCCGCGAGGCAGTCCGTGGAAAGCATGGCAAAAACGGCGGGAAGCAAAACACGGAACATTGATATTTGATGACACAAGCTTGTTGCGTCCACCAGTCCCTTGCGGTGTTTCTGGGGTTGCGGCGAAGCGGTTGGCCCTTCAATAGACCCTCGTACGGAAAGGTGGCCGAGTGGTTTAAGGCAACGGTCTTGAAAACCGTCGTGGGGGTAACTTCACCGTGGGTTCGAATCCCACCCTTTCCGCCAGCATGACGATCTTGGAAGGGATGTTTTGCGATGCTTAAGGACAAGGTTGCGATTGTCACCGGGGCCGCGAGTGGCATTGGCAAGGACATCGCCCGGCAATTCCTGGCGGCCGGAGCCAAGGTGGCGATTGCCGACCTGAACATTGAGGGCGCGAATGCCGTTGCGGCCGAATTCGACCCGAACGGCGAGCGCGCCATGGGGGTGGCGATGAACGTCACCAGCGAGGCCGAAGTCGACGCCGGGATAGCGGCAGTGGCGGCACGTTTCGGCGGCATCGACATTCTGGTTTCGAATGCCGGGATCCAGATCATTGCACCGATCGTTGACTGCAAATTTGCGGATTGGCAGAAAATGCTGGCGATTCATCTGGATGGTGCCTTCCTGACGACGCGGGCTTGCCTGAAGCACATGTATGCCCAGGGGCGCGGCGGCAGCATCATCTATATGGGATCGGTGCATTCCAAGGAGGCTTCGAAGCTGAAGGCGCCTTATGTCACGGCCAAGCACGGGCTGTTGGGGTTGTGCAAGGTCGTGGCCAAGGAGGGCGCCGAACACGGGGTGCGCGCCAATGTCATCTGCCCGGGTTTTGTGCGGACGCCTTTGGTCGAAAAGCAGATTCCGGAACAGGCGGCGACGCTGGGGATAAGCGAGGAGGCTGTCATCAAGACGGTGATGTTGAAGGAAACCGTGGATGGTGAATTCACCACGGTGGACGATGTGGCACGGACGGCGGTGTTCCTGGCGGGATTTCCGACCAACGCGTTGACGGGACAATCGATTATCGTCAGCCATGGCTGGTTCATGGAATAGAGTCCAACTTTGGCGCTAGCCGAGCGACCCGGACCGAAAGATGATGCTGAGGGCCGCGACTACGCCGACGAGTATGAGCAGGAAAGCGGTAACAAGTGTCAGCGATACGGGGAATTTGTCCGTATCCGGCATCAGGCCGCGGGCAATGAAATCCTGAAGTTCGGCGCGCAGTACCTTCATGTAGCGATAGTGATTGGCGATACCCAACGCCAGAAGCAGGACGCCAAGGCAGATGAGCGAAAGGCCAAAGCGCGACGGTGCCTGCGCCGGCATAAGGCCAAGCGCACCATCACGTTTGAGATAATTGGTGAAAAACGTGTAGATGGTGAAACCAAAGCCGATCATCGACAGCGACGTGCGCATGATCGCCATGAGCGTTCGGTCGGCAGCCATGCGGGTGCGCTGAAAGGCAAGGCCGGTGCGCATCGACGCCATTTGGTCGCCGTTGCCAAGCTCTTCATAGGTCATGCCGTCTGGACTTTCGGGACTGATGACGGGCAATATACACCTCTCCGATGACAGCGATTGTCCAGAATTGCAGTTTTTGCTGTGGCAATGCGGCCTATCGTAAGGCCGGCGGGGCCGGAGTGCAGCATGATTGAAGAATATTTCCAGGCGATAGCAGGATGGGTGGCGCTTTCGGTGGAAGCCGCGGTTGTCCTGATTATCGCGTTTGCTGCGGCGACGGCGTTTGTCAAATCAGTGCCCTTGGTGTTCAGCGACCGACTGTTGTCCGAGGATCGACGCGAAATCTGGTTGCGCTTTGCGACCGCGATCCTGCTGGCGCTGGAATTCGCACTGGCCGCCGATATCATCCGATCGGCGATCGCGCCGACATGGGATGCCGTTGGCAAGTTGGCAGCGATTGCGGCGATCCGGACCGGGCTGAATTTCTTCCTGGCGCGTGATATCGAAGCGATGGCGGCGAACCGGAAATCATCAAGCGGCGAGACGAAGCATGACTGAAAGCCCCCTGCCCCGTCGCATTGAAATCACGACGGCGGTCTTGCTGTCACTGGCGGGACTGACAAGCGCCTGGGCAAGTTATCAGGCGGCACTATGGGGCGGCATCCAGGCGAGCCATTACGCTCGTGCTTCGGCGAAAGTCACCGAGGCCTCGCGCCTTTCGATTGTCGATGGTCAGGCGGTGGGAACCGACACTGCGATGTTCCTGGGGTGGCTGAATGCAGCAGCCGACGGCGATGAAAAGCGCATGATTTTTTTTGAACGGCATTTCAGCCCGGAAATGTCTGTGATGTTCGTGCCGTGGCGTGCTGCCTTGCCCGAGGATGTGCGCACAGCCGAATTGAAAGACGGGCCGGTGCCGCCGATGCCGCGTACCATGCATGCCGAGGGAAATTCCGCCAAGGCCTTGCAAAAGGCCGCCGATGCTGAGTTTATCGAAGGCGACCGGGCCAATGATATCGGCGACCGCTATGTCGCGACGACGGTGGTGCTTTCGACGGTGCTGTTCCTGGGCGGTATCAGCCCGATCCTGCGGCGCGATTCGATGCGCATGGCGATGCTGGTGCTGGCGGGATTGCTGGGCGCGGTGGCGGCGGGGTTTATCGTCAACTTTCCGGTTGCCGGGCTTTAGCGTTGCTCCAGCGGACATAGGGAATGGTGAGGAAGGCGTTGCAAAGCAGGTAGAGCAGCACCGCGCCAATGATCGCCTTGGTATCGACGGGGAACGCCGTACTGGCCAGCGCAATGGCGACGCCCGGGTGCCGCGCGGCGCACGCTACCGCCAGCGCCCCGCGGTTACCCTGCCCTGGACCGCCGAAGCTGTGCCCGACGAACAGCGCAAAGGCGATCATTGCGGCCGCCGCCCACAGCACGCCGCTGCCGATCAGCGCGCCCATGGCCGGCCAGACCGCGACGAGGATGATGACGGCGCCGACTGCCAGTGCCGCCATACCGAGCTTTCCTGCCGCCGCTGCCAGCCGATCGCGCTGGGTCGGGAGGAAATGTCCGAGCATCATGCCGCCGGCCAGCGGTGCGCCTACGGTGGTGAGCAGCGTCGTACCGATCTTGACGGGGTCAAAGGTCAGCACATCGCCATAGATCCGGCCCAGCAGCCACAGCATCACCGGCATCAGTACGATCGAAACGATCGTCGCCAGCACCTGGAGGCCGATGGCATAATCGGCGTCGCCGCCCGCCTTTACTTCCTTGTTGGGCAAGATCGGCGGCATCGGCGCGATCGCCAGCGCCAGCAGCGCGGCGCGGACGGGCCGGTCAAAAGGAAAAACCCATGTCATCGCGATGACGAAAATCGGCACAAGGACGAACATCGCGAGCATGGCTCGGGCGCCGAGCGCCGGGTTTTCGATCAGCAACAGCGCGTCGCGCGGCCGGGCGCGCAGCCCAATCGCGCCGACGATAAGGATGATGCCGCCGATCAGCACCAGTTTCACCAGCTCGGGACTCATGCTGC
>JANPEP010000026.1:0-6551 GCA_031422995.1 Polymorphobacter sp.
GGCGAGCCGCCGACAATCGCCGACCTCGCCACCTGGCTCGACACCAAAGGCACCGCCATCTTCAAACGCCCCGAACGCCTGGTGATCCTCGACCGCCTCCCCCGCAACGCCATGAACAAAGTCGTCCGCGCCGACCTGCGCGCGCTTGTCCTCGAAAAACTGGCATAGCGTCCTGCCGCTGGGGCCACAGACCCCAGACCCGGCTATTTGCGCAGATCCTTGCGCTCCACCCAATGCGCATGCGTCCCGCTCGAAATCTTGTGGGGCAGGGCGATGCGGCACACCGGCCCATCTTCGAAGCGTTTGCAGTCGATCAGCACGCATTCCGAAGTGCCGCGGTTTTCGTCGATGATGAAGCTGACCAGATAGCCGTCATCCTCGTCCATCGCGTCGATGCGCGGCGCGAACGGCGCTTCGCTGGCGTAGCGGCCTTCGGGTAGCATCACTTGCCAGGACTCCCCCGTCACCAGGTCATGCTTGACGAAGCCGTTGAAAAGAAACCAACTCGGCTTGGTCGTCGTACTGTAGGCATAGCGATACGGCTTCCCCGAAAACCGCTGGTTGATCATCCCGAACTCCAGGATGCGCTCATCCAGCCGCTGCTCCACCGTCGCCCCCGTCGCCAGGTTGAACCGCCACCGGTGCAGCTTGGGCCGGAAACTATGCTCGTCGACAAACGCCATCAAATGCCCATAGCCATCGTCATTGGCGATCGGCGCCGGCGTCGGATTCTCCTGGAAATAGCCATCGAGCACCACCTCGTCCCCCTCCTCATAGGCATTGAGGAAGTGCAGCACATAGGTCGGTGCCGCCTCGAACCACCGCACCTCGTCGGCGCCGCCATGCCGCGGGATCAGCCCGAACCGGCTCGGCAACCCCTTGTGCAGCCGTACCACATGCAGGTCGCGCTTGAGCAATTCGGGGTCCCAGAACACCGGCAAGTCATTCAAGATCGACCAGTTCGCACTGAACGCCATGTCATGCGGCAGCCGCGGCCCCGGCAGCGGCACCGGCACATAATGCACCAGTGCCCCGGCCCGATCGACGACGCCATAATGCATATAGGGCGCATGGACGGAATAGTTGAAGAACAGCAATTCCCCCGTTCCCACATCAACCTTGGGGTGCGCCGAAATCCCGTCGAGCGGCACCCACGATGCCACCCCTTCCTGCTCCAGCGTTTCCGGATCGAGCACATAGCCCTCGCCGCACTGGTAAAAGGTCGAGATCGCCTTGCCGGCATGGACGATCACATCGGTGCTGCTCGAATCCTTCAAGCTGCCATGCGCGCCGAACCCCGGCCGCAACGAAACCCCCGGCCCATCCATCAACCCGCCCCACAAGGAGCCCCGCGCCTCCTGCTCCGCCGCAAAACACCGCGTGCGGACGAACCGGTTGCGGTAACTTGCGCGTCCGCCGCGAAAATCGATCTGGTGGATCATCCCGTCGCCATCGAACGGGTGATAGCGGCCCAACGGCTGGTGCAGCTGGTTTTCGGTATTTCGCAGGTAAATCCCGTCGATATCGTCCGGAATCCGGCCCTCCAGCACCCGCAATTCCGCCACCGTCACTTCCTCATGCTGCGGCGTCCAGGCGCCGTTGAGATAGGGGTGGTTGCTGGGCTTCAGGCTCGCCACCACCGGCGGCAACCGCTCGATCGTCACAGTGTCGGCAGGCGTCATGACCGGTCTTTCAATGCCAAAATCCTCGCCCCACGACTAAGCTCATCGGTTCGATTGTGCAACTCACGTCCGATGCGGCATTGACGCCAGCGCGCCCGCCCGCAACAATGGCTTGCATAAAGATACTTGTTCCGGGGAGACGACCAATGCGCCACTGGCTCGCCATCATCATGGCCACCCTCGCCCTCCTCGCCGCGCCAACCCTCGCCAAGGAGCCGAAAATGTCCACCGATCCCAAGGTTGCCGTCGTCCAGAACATGATTACCGCCTGGAACACCCGCAACTGGCCACTCGTCGCCAATCTGTTCACCGAAGACGGCGTGCTCCATTCGATGATGATCGAGCCAGTGGTGGGGCGAAAGGCCATCGATGCCCGCGTCTCCGCCATGGGTGCCGGCATTTCTGAAATCACTCTCAATATCAAGAACATCGGCCGCGTCGGCGATGTCGTGTTCATCGAGCGCGTCGACAGCTTCACCTATAACGGCCACAAGGGCGAGGTCCCTGTTGTCGGGGTCCTCGAAGTCGAAGGCGACAAGATCAAGGTCTGGCGCGAATATTATGACCGCGCCGAGCTGGTTGCGGCCATGGGCCTGAGGCAGGATTTCCACAAACCCACTCAATAATCACCTCTCCTCTTGCGGGAGAGGTCGACTCGGCCACTTGGCCGAGCGGGAGAGGGGTACTCGTGGTTCTCGTGCCTTCCCTCTCACCTCAACTCCGCCTAAACGAGTCCGGAGATGCAACCCCAATCCCTCATCCGCACCTGCTCGATCTGGCGCGCCCTCGAAATCGTCGGCGACACGCCCACCTTGCTGATTCTCGAGGCCGGCTGGCTCGGCGCCCGTCGTTTCGATGATTTCTGGCGCGAAACCCGGCTGCTCAAGGCACTGCTCAGCGACCGCCTCAAACGCCTGGTCGAAGCCAATGTGCTGGAAAAACAACTCTACAGCCAAAGCCCGCCGCGGTTCTTTTACCGCCTGACTGAAAAGGGCCGGGACCTTTACCCCGTCGCCCTCATGCTGCTGCAATGGGAAAAGGACTGGGGAGAGGAAGCGGCGCGCCGCACCATCACCCTCACCCACAAGCCCTGTGGGCATGAATTCACCCCCACCCCAGCCTGCAAGCATTGCGCCGCCACCATCGATGCCACCCGCGTCGATTGGCGCGAAGGCCCCGGCGTCGGCTGGATGGCGCCGCATTACAGCCGCCGCCGGCAATTGCGGGACAGCATCGGCGAAGGCAGCCTCTTGTTCCACCAGGCGGCGCAGCTCATGGGCGATCGCTGGGCCAGCCTCATCATGCGCTCGATCTTCACCGGCATCCGCACCTTTGACGAGATCCGCGCCGATACTGCCATCGCCACCAACATCCTGTCCGAACGCCTGTCCTGGCTCATCACCATCGGCGTCATCCGCCAACACCAATATGCCGCCGGCCCGGTTCGCCACGAATATCGCCTGACACGCAAGGGCGTCGGCTATTACCCGGCGCTGCTGCTGCTGCTGCAATGGGGCGACACCTATTATGTCAGCCCCGAAGGCCCGCCGCTGCTGCTGACGCACCGTGATTGCGGCGCCGCGCTGGAGCCCATCGTCACCTGCTCGCACTGCCACACCCAGGTCCAGGCCCGCGACGTCGACTTCACCATCACCGACCGTGAAGCGCCGGGGGCGTTGGGGGTCGCAGTTTAGCCTTCCAGCAAACTCACCACTTTCACTATCATACCAACCCCGCTAGCATGAGGTCATGTCCGGCCCCGACTCGTCCCGCGTCGTCCTCGTCACCGGTGCCGGAAAGGGCCTTGGCGCCGCCTTCGCCACGGCTTTTGCCGCTACCGGCGCCCGGCTTCTGGTCAACAACCGCCACAGCGGCCCCGGCACCTCCAGCGCCGAAACGCTCGCCGCCCATCTCCGCAGCCACGGCACCACCGCCACTGCCGACACGCACGCCGTCGATACCCCCGGCGCCGCCAAGGCGATCATCGCCGCTGCCATCACCGCCCATGGCCGGCTCGACACCCTCATCCTCAACGCCGGCATTACCGGCCCGGTTGCCAAGGTCGGCGCCCTCGCCGAAGCGGACCTGCGCCAAGTCGTTGAAACCAATTTTTTCGCGAACACTGCCTTGGTCACCGCCGCGCTCCCGCATCTGCGCGCCGGCCCGGCTGGCCGCATCGTCTTCATCGCCTCTACCGCCGGGCTGCATGGCCTCAAGGGCCGCTCCGCCTATGCCGCTTCAAAAGGCGCCCTCATCGGCTACGCCCTTAGCCTTGCCGACGAACTCCGCCGCGATGCAATCGGCGTCAACATTCTTGCGCCCTATGCCGCCACGCCGATGACCGCCGGTGCCCCCACCGAAGCCGACCCGCTGATGAACCCCGCCCACGCTGCGCCCGCCGCCGTCTGGCTGGGCAGCCCGGCCTGCACGACCACCGGTGAAATCTGGATCGCCGGCGCCGGCCGTTTCCGACGCGCCGTCACGCTCGAATCGCGCGGCCTCGGCAAGGTCGACGCCACCCCGGACTGGCTTGCCGAAAACGCCGCCGCGATCGCCGACATGGTCGGTGCGCGCAGCTATTCCGGTGCCGAAAAGGCCTTTGCCGACCTCCATGCCGACACAAGGGAGTCCTGATGCCCCGCCTCACCCTCGACCAATTGCTCGACCGCCAGGAAATCCAGGACGTGCTCATCGCCTATGCCCGCGGTGCCGATCGCGGCGATGCCGACCTGATCGCTGCCGCCTATCACCCTGACGCCATCGAGGATCACGGCGGCACCTTCCTCGGCCCGGCGTCCGACTATGTCGCCCTGATGCGCAAGATGCTGCCCAAGGCGCCGCGCATGTCGCACATCGTCACCAATGTCTCGATCGAACTCGATGGCGACCATGCGGCGTCGGAGGCCTATTTCCTCACCTTCTCGCGCCGTGACGGTATCGAAGATCCCTTCGACAGCCTGACCATGGCGCGCATCATCGACCGCTGGGAACGTCGCGGCGGGGACTGGAAAATTGCCCACCGCCGTCTCGCCTGGGAATGGAACCACGAAATGCCGATGAACGAAAGCTGGGGCAGGGGCCAGATCGCCTCCGACCCGAGCATCCTCGTGCGCGGCGCCAAGAAGCCCGACGACATCCTCTATGGCGACTGGCTGAGCCCGAAAGGCGCTGCAAAATGAAGATCGAAGGCTGTGTCGCCCTGGTCACCGGCGGCAACCGCGGCATCGGCGAAGGCTTTGTCGAGGTACTCCTCGCCGCCGGCGCCGCGCGCGTTTACATCGCCGCGCGCAGCCTCGCCGACGCCCAGGCTGCCGCCGCTCGTGACCCGCGCTTTGTCGGCCTCCAACTCGATGTGACGAACGCCGGCGAAGTTGCCGCCGCCGCTGCTGCCGCACCCGATGTCAGCCTGCTCGTCAACAACGCCGGCGCCTTTGCCATGCAGCGCCTGCTGACCGCGTCCAGCATGGACGCCATGCGCAGTGAAATCGAAACCAACTACATCGGCATGGTCGCCATGGTCCGCGCTTTCGCCCCCGTCCTCGCGGCCAATGGCGGCGGCGCCATCGTCAACGTGCTGTCGGCCGGCGGCATCGTCTCGCTTCCCGGCATGGGCGGCTACAGCCCGTCGAAGCACGCCGCCCGCTCGGCCGGTGACTGCCTGCGCGCGGAGCTGGCGGGGCAGGGGACCCAGCTCAACGCCCTCATCGTCGGCTCGGTCGATACCCGCATGGCGGCGCACGTCACCCACGTCGCCAAATCTGCCCCGCGCGACATTGCTCGCGCCGGGCTGGTCGCCGTCCGCCACAACATCCCCGAACATGATACCGACGCCCATGCCATCTCCGTCCGCGCCCAGCTCGCCCGCGACCCCGCCGGGTTGAGTGCTGCCATGGCCAAATCAGTGCAAAAGGACGTTTGAATATGTACGCCAACACGCTCGAATCCCTGCTTGCCAAGCAGGACATCACCGATTGCCTCGCCCGCTATGCCCGCGGCGTAGATCGCGGCGACGCCGACCTCCTCCACAGCTGCTATTTCGATGATTCGATCGAGGAACACGGCAGCAGCTTCACCGGCAATGCCCGGGATTACGTCTCCGGCGCCATGAAGCGCCTCGCCAAGGCCGGCGTCATGGCGCATTACCTCTGCAACGCCCATATCGAATTGGATGGTGATACCGCCTGGGTGGAGAGCTACCTGCTCACCTTTGCCCGCTTCGGCACCGCCGATGCCCCCGTCGACACCCTCACCGGCGGGCGTGTCGTCGATCGCTTCGAGCGGCGCGCCGGCGAATGGCGCATCGCGCATCGCAAGATGGCCTTCGACTGGAACCACGACATGCCAACCAACGAAGCCTGGTGCCAGGGCCTGTTCAAACCCGATGACCCCCGCATGATCATGGGCACCCGCGGCCACGCCGACCTCAGCTATAGCCGCTTCTAAGCTCCCCTCGCGCCTGCGGGAGGGGCTGGGGGTGGAGGAATCCGTGCACGCCGCCTCAATCTTGACAAAAACAACCAAATAGGCTATCATATCAGAGCGCCGCTCTTTAAACCTGTCATCATCCACCACCCTCGCGCAGCCACAAGGCAACGCGAAACAACCCGATTCAGGTGTCGACTTAGTGTCGACTTCCGCACCGACCCATAGCATTCCGGGCCGCACTTTCCTCACTTTCGTTGGATTGCAACGAACGATCGGCTCTAAAATTTCACTCCGAGTTCAACACCATAGGTGCGCGGCGCCCCCAGCCGCGAAACTTCGTCGCCAAAGAACGCGATGATGTTCGTCCGGTATGTCTCGTCGGTCACATTGCGCACCCACACCGACGCCGTCACCTTACCCTCGTTCGGCGTCAGCGAAGCCCGC
>JANPEP010000027.1:0-4106 GCA_031422995.1 Polymorphobacter sp.
TTTTATTTGGCCGCTAACGGCCAGAGCAACATTCCCGTCAGGCCGATAATCGTGCCGAATTGCAGGCCGATGAGGATGGCGAACTGGGTGGCGAAGGGTTGTTCGGTACGCATGTGTTCATGGCGTTGTTGGGCCACCAGCGCGCCGATGCCGCCGCCGAAGAAGACCAGTGTGAGCAGGTGGATGTCGGCGATGCGGTTGAGGCCCGAGCGAGCGCGGTTCTTGTCCGCGACAAACGCGAAATAGGTGATGATGTTAACGGCGAGCAGGAAGATCGGGACCCAGAGGCGCAGGGTTGGTGAGAGTTGGGCAAAGTCCCGGGCTTCGGCTGTGAGTTTTGTCGTGGGTTTGGGAACTGCAAGCTTGTCACAGGACAGCGGGTGTTCGCGTTCGAGCGCAAAACCGCTAGCCACCATGGCACAGGACAAATCGATGCCATCGGCAGCGCAGCGGACATCGCGGCTGCCGGTGCGATTGGGATCGAGCGAGGTGCAGGAAACTTTCTTGTTGTGGGTCAGTTCACGGAGATAGTCGCGAGCAGCGATGGGATTGCCGGGGACGCAGGCGCGGCCAGTGCGGCAATCGCCGGGCAAGCGCGGGGCATCGATGCTGAACAATTTCATCGCGCTGGCCTTGTTGGCGCAGCGGATTTCATCCCCATCATAGTGAGTGGGGTTCATGCAGGCAAAGCTTGTGGCGGCTACAAGGGTTAACAGTGCCATCGCTTAACGCTACCGATTATCAATGCAGCATTAGGCGTTGTGAACGGGCTTGCGGTCAAGCGGGTAAAGGTAAGGCGAAGGCGGTATGGGGCGCGTTAAGGAATATTTTACATATATTTAACGCTGGCTGGCCGCTTGCGAGGGGACGCACCATCATCAGAGCAGGACGAGCGCTCCGAGGATGAGGCCGATCTGGAGCCCGATGATGGCCAGCAGGCGCGAGGCAAAAGGTTGTTTTCGGGTTTTATGGCGCAGGTGTTGTTGCGCGGCGATGCCAGCGGGGCTGCCGCCGAGCAAGGCGAGCAGGAGCAGGGTGGATTCAGGGATGCGGCGCGTACGGCCGTGCAGGCTTGCGATGGCGCGGCGCTTGTCGAGGGCGAAAAGCCAATAGGTGGCGATGTTGATGACGAGCAGCCACAGGCCGACGAGGCGCCAGGGGATGATGGGCAGGCGCGGGATTTCCGGCGGCGCATAAGGCAGTTTGGTGCCGGGTTCGGCGAGGACCTGGGTGGAGCGACGTGGCCGATCCACCCGGCCCGGGCGGGGAGCATCGGTGGCGGCGTATTCAGGGCTGGCAGCGTATTCAGGGCTGGCGGCGTATTCAGCGCTTGCGGTGCCGGGGCCTGCGCGGCGACGCCGGGAGGCGCCGCAATTCAGGTTGCCATAGCGTTCGACGGCCTGGCCGGAGCCGACCATGGCACAGCCGAGGTCCTCGCCATTGGCGGCGCAGCGGACGATGCGGCGGCCATAGTGATCGGTATCCATTTGCTCGCATTGGACTGTGCGGCCGCGAGTGAGGGATTGCAGTTGATCGCGGGCGGCATAGGGATCGCCGGGGGTGCAGGCGCGGCCGGGGCGGCAGGCACCGGGCATTTCGGGGGCATCGATGCCGTAGAGGCGCATGGCCTTGCCTTCGCCGGCGCAGCGGATGGCGTCCCCATCGTGATGGCTGGGGTTGCGGCAGGCGAAGCTGGCGGCGGCGGCAATGAGGAGGAGGGGCATGGGACCTGGCTGGTTGATGGTTGTCATTGGGCTACCCCGCCCTTACCCTCCCACGTCCAAGCGGGCGCGGGCCCCTCCCTCTCTCGTTTCACGGGAGAGGGATTTTAGATCAATCCAAGAACGGGTCTTTAACGAGGATTGTGTCTTCGCGTTCGGGGGAGGTGCTGACGAGGGCGACCGGGCATTCGGTGAGTTCTTCGATGCGGCGGATATATTTGATCGCCTGGGCGGGCAGATCGGCCCAGCGACGCGCGCCGGCGGTGGATTCGGCCCAGCCTTCGAATTCTTCATACACCGGCACGACGCGGGCCTGATCGGCAGCATGGGCGGGGAAGTGATCGAGGGTTTTGCCGTCGAGCGTGTAGCCGGTGCAGATGTGCAGCATTTCGAAACCATCGAGAACGTCGAGCTTGGTCAGCGCCATGCCGGTGACGCCGGAGACGGCGATGGCCTGGCGGACGAGCACGGCATCGAACCAGCCGCAGCGGCGCTTGCGCCCCGTAACGGTGCCGAATTCATGGCCGCGCTGCCCGAGTTTTTCGCCGTCGGCATTGTCTTGCTCGGTGGGGAAGGGGCCGGAGCCGACGCGGGTGGTATAGGCCTTTACGATGCCGAGCACATAGCCGACGGCGTTTGGACCCATGCCGCTGCCGGCGGCGGCTTGCCCGGCGACGACGTTGGAGGAGGTGACGAACGGGTAGGTGCCGTGATCGACATCCAGCAGGACGCCTTGCGCGCCTTCGAACAGGATGCGGCTGCGCTTGGCCTTGGCATCGCGGAGGGTGGTCCAGACGGGTTTGACGAAGGGCAGGACGGCGGGGGCGATGTCGCGGAGTTGGGCGATGAGCGCCTCGCGATCGACGGGCGGCATGTTGAAGCCGATGCGCAGGGCGTTGTGATGGGCGAGCAGGCGATCGAGCTGAGGCCCTATATCGTCGAGATGGGCGAGGTCGCAGACACGGAGCGCGCGGCGGCCGGCCTTGTCCTCATAGGCCGGGCCGATGCCGCGGCGAGTGGTGCCGATCTTGCCGGCGCCCGACGCATCTTCGCGGGCGCCATCGAGGTCGCTGTGGAGGGGAAGGATGAGCGGGCATTGATCGGAGACGGCGAGGTTTTCGGGGGTGATGGCGACGCCCATGCCGGAAATGCGCGCGACTTCATCGCGGAAGTGCCAGGGATCGAAGACAACGCCGTTGCCAATGATGGAGAGCGTGCCGCGAACGATACCGGAGGGCAGCAGGCTGAGCTTGTAGGTCTGGTTGCCGACGACGAGGGTGTGACCGGCATTGTGGCCGCCCTGGAAGCGAACGACGACATCGGCGCGCTCGCTGAGCCAATCGACGATCTTGCCTTTGCCTTCATCGCCCCATTGGGCGCCGATGACGGTGACGTTGGGCATGTTTTGCTTTCTGCGTGTTTCCGGGTTCGGGACTCCCCACCCCCAGCCCCTCCCGCAAGCGGGAGGGGAGTTTTCAGATCGGTTTTGCCTCTACGCCATCAAGGATGTGTGTGCAGCGAAAATCCGCAGGGTTTGCATCGGCGGTGAAGGCAGCGACTGTGGACCAGCCCTGGGCGCGGAGTTTGGCGGCGGTGGCGGGGTTTGTGCCGAGCGGAATGAGGATGCGGCGCGGGTCGGTAACACCGAGGCCGGCGTCGACGAGGCCGTCGATGTAGAGCGAGAAGCCGATGGCGGGTTCGAGGCTGCCATCGGGGGCGAGGATGCTGTAGGCGCCGCCGCGGCCGGTTTCGCCAAGGATCCCGGTGCCGAACAGCGAAAAGCCGATCCAGGTCTGGTATTCGAAGCCGTGGCGCTCCGTGGGATCGAGGGTGACGGTGACGCCATCGAGGCTGGCGATGAGGGTGGCGATGGCGGCGAGGCGCTCCTGAACACCAGCGGGGAGGGGCAGGGCGGCGAGGCGGGCGAGCGCCTGTTGAGCGGGGCCAGCGGCGGCGATGAGGGGTTCATAGGCCTGGGCGCCGAGCGCGGTGAGGCCACCGCTGTCCTTGCCATCCAGAAGCGCCTGGACCTGTTCGAGGCTGGCGGTGCCGAGGGGCCATCCGGCGGCGGCGAGATCGGCGGCAAGGGTGGGGAGGGTGATGTCGAGCGACAGCCAGGTCGGGCCGGTGGAACGCAGGGCCGCGATGGCGAGGGTGATGACTTCGCTGGCGGCCGCGGGGGATTCGCTGCCGATGAGTTCGGCGCCGACCTGGACGCTTTCGCGTTCGGGGCTGAGTTGGGTGCCGCGGACGCGGAGCACGGGGCCGGCGTAGCTGAGCCGCAGCGGGCGAGCAGAAGCGGCGAGGCGAGTGACGGCGATGCGGCCGACCTGGCCGGTGATGTCCGACCGCAGGGCGAGGGTGTGCTGGCTGACGGGATCTGTG
>JANPEP010000028.1:0-36717 GCA_031422995.1 Polymorphobacter sp.
CACCACACCGCCCGTCGGTGACAGAGGATTGCTGGCCGGATAAATCACCTTCTGGTCGGGATTCCAGCTGATCTCGTCAATGTTCTCGGCCAGCGTCTTGCCGGTCACCGTCATGCACTCACCATGCAGGAAACCCGCGTCGAACAATGTCTTCATCAGCATATATATGCCCCCGGCATCATACATATCCTTGGCGACATACTTCCCACCGGGCTTCAGGTCGGCGATGTAAGGCGTTGTCTTGAATATCTCAGCCACGTCAAACAGGTCGAAATCGATCCCCGCTTCATTGGCCATCGCCGGCAAATGCAGCGCGCCATTGGTCGAGCCTCCGGTGGCCGCCACGATCCGCGCCGCATTCTCGAACGCCTGGCGCGTGCAGATGTCCCGCGGCCGTATATTGCGCTCAATCAACGTCATGACCTGCCGCCCGGCCGCAATGGCAATGTTGGCGCGGCTGGCATAGGGCGCCGGCGCCATGTTGGAATGTGGCAGCGACAGCCCGATTGCCTCACCCACGCACGCCATGGTGTTGGCGGTAAACTGCCCACCACACGCCCCATGACCCGGACACGCAACCTTCTCCAGCGCTGTCAGCCGCGCCAGCGGGCATGTACCCGCAGCATACCCGCCAACCGCCTCGAACACATCAACAACAGTGATATCCTTGCCCTCGAACTGCCCCGGCAGGATCGATCCGCCATACACAAAGATGCTCGGCACATTCAGCCGCAGCATCGCCATCATCATCCCCGGCAAAGATTTGTCGCACCCGGCAAAGCCAACAAGCCCATCATAACAATGGCCTCGTACCGAAAGCTCAACCGAATCCGCAATAACTTCCCGGCTCACCAACGAAGCCTTCATTCCCTGATGCCCCATCGCGATTCCATCGGTCACGGTGATGGTGTTGAACCGCCGCGGCATCCCGCCGGCATCGTTGACACCCTGCCGGCAGACATCGGCCTGGGCATCGAGCGTCGTGTTGCACGGGGCAGAATCATTGCCCGCCGATGCAATTCCGACAAAGGGTCGTGAAATCTCTTCCTCGCTCAGGCCCATGGCGTAATAATAGCTGCGGTGTGGCGCCCGTTCGGGCCCGACTGATACGTGGCGGCTGGGCAGGCGCGATTTGTCGAAACGAGGCATGGCAACTCCAAACGTCTTTAATGGCTTCGTTGCGCGCAAGGAGCTTGCCGGTCAAGCAGCATTATTGGCATTTTCTTGCTTTATGAAGGACAGGACATGGGCGTGACCGGCATCGGCGGCATCTTCTTTCGGGCGCGCGATCCCGATACCCTCAATGCCTGGTACCGGCATCATCTCGGGGTTGGTTCGGGGTGCAGCGCCGATGGCGCCGGACCACCCGAAGAATGGTCCTGGGGCACCATCGGCGGCCCGACGGTCTTTGCACCCTTCAAGTCCGACACCGATTATTTCCCCGCCGACAAGGCCTATATGATCAACCTGCGCGTCACAGGCATGGACACATTGCTGGCCAGCCTGCGCGCGGCAGACATAGCCGTCGAAACCCGCGCCGAATGGGACAGCCCTGAGGTGGGCCGTTTCGCCCGCATCCATGACCCTGAAAACAACCCGATCGAGCTCTGGGAACCTCACGCGAGCCCCTGACACTCACCTCGCCAACTGCCGCCGGGCATGGTGGATCGTGTCGGCGAGCACTGTCATCCAGTGCGCAACACCGGCAAGATCACCCAAACCATCATTGCGGATTTCAAAGCCAAGATAAGGAATCTCACTGGCTTCGGCGTGTCGGTTCATGGTGTAGTTGAGGTCGCGGCCCGAATAAGGCTGATTGTCACCCACATGAAGTCCACGCGCCGCCAGCGCCGCCAGCCCGTGCCGTGCCGCGCGATCGTCCTCATTGTACAAAATGCCGACTGGCCATGGCCGCGCATCCTCGGCCGAAACCAGCAATCGCTGGGTAAAGCTGTGAAGGCTGATCAACATCGCTGGACGACGGGACGAAACTTCAGCAGCAATCGCAGCATGATAGGGTGCATGAATGGCATTAATCCGCAATTCGCGATCCAGTTTGGACAGCGCCAGATTGCCCGCAATAACATGGCCGTCACTGGCGGTCGGTATCAGCCCGGTGGCTCCAGGGTCACGATTCATGTCGATGACCAGGCGCGAGACGTTCGCGATGATCGCCGGCGCATCCATCGCGGCAGCCAATGCCATCGCCAACGCCTCGGTCCCGATGTCGACGGCAATGTGGTTGCCCAGCAACGCCGCATCGATACCCAGATCAACGCCAGGCGGCACCCGGTTCGATGCATGGTCGGCGATGATCAGGATCGGCGCATCGCCATCGATGATCAAAGGCGCCGTCACCCTCCGAACACCGGCTTGCGCTTCGCCATGAACGCCGCGACGCCTTCATGGAAATCCGCTCCGGTAAAGGCTGCATCGAACCCGGCGGCCGATGCCGCGTCATCGTCGCAGGCGCCTTCGATGATGCGCTGAACAATCGCCTTGCTCGCGCGTTGGCTTGCCGGTGACGCTGCAACGACACTGGCGGCAAATTCGGTCACGGCCGCCGCCAGATCGTCGGCAAGCTGCTGCACCAGCCCGATCCGCAACGCCTCGGCAGCGTCGATGAGCATCCCCGAAAACAACAACCGACGCGCTTGGGCCGGACCGACAAGATCGACCAGCAACCGCGTATCGTGGAGTGGGTAAACCAGCCCCAATTTGGCCGGGGTAATCCCCATGCGCGCCCGCGGCGAGGCGATTCGCACATCGCAAGCCAGCGCGATACCGCAACCGCCCCCCACCGCATCGCCATCGATCATCGCCACCGTCGGCTTTGGCGCGCGCGCCAAGGTCACCTGAGTCGCCCGTATCGCCGCCTGGTTGCGCGCCCGCCATGCCGGGTCGGACGATGCCGCTGCAAATTCGCCAATGTCCGCCCCGGCACAAAACGGGCCGGGGTGCGCCGAACCAACCAGCAGCAGGCGCACCGAAGCATCGGCCATCGCGGCGTCGACGAGACGCGGAAATGCCTCCCACATCGCCTGGTCCATTGCATTGCGCTTGGCCGGGCGATCGATGAGCAGCCGCGCGACGCCGCCGGTAATTTCAAGGTGAAGATGGCTGGTCAATTCAGGCCCCCGGGTTGCCCCTACTCCTTAGGCGGGACGACGCCCCTGCCACAAGAAAAAGGGGCCGGCGCGGGGGGATGCGCCGGCCCCGTAAGGCATCCTGGGGTCAGGATTCCGTGATATCAGGCTTACTGCGCCGTCGACGCCGTGTTCAGCGCGGCCATATCGGTGCCCAGCACCTTGGCAGCGGCCGAAAACTTCTTGCTGGCTTCGTTGCGACCACCGGCTTCGCACAGCTTTTCGCCGACGTTGACGAGGTTGAGGGCCTTGCGAGCCTGCTCGGGCTGCGCCGTTGCGGCAATGCTGCGGATCTGGGCCGGCGCCGTCACGCAAGTGCCGGCATCAGCGGCCATTGCGGGGGTCGCGGCAGCGCCAATGAAGGCAGCGCTGATGGCGAAAGCGACTGGCACGATGAGGAAACGATTGTTCATGATGTTTTCCTTCTCTGGCGTTAACGACTGGGCGGGAATGCCCTGGTTGAGTACTACTCAATTCAACTGAGTGGAGCTTTAAGTCTCACTCAGAAGTCAGTCAAGCAAAAATTTGAGCGCTGGTCAAAATAGTTCTTGTTGCGTTGCAACATAAGGTTTGTGGAACGGGTTGCCGCTAACGTCAAGCCATCATTGTTGCGCTGCGGCATAGAGGGAGAAAGTCTTTTCCGCCTTCAGAGCAGCCGCGTTTCCGCCATCCACCAGCCGCGCGCCAAAACTGCCCGCGCCGCCGCCGCGCAGGCCACCACATCGGGATAAAGCGCAAAACACGTTGCTCCCGATCCGCTCATCCGCACCAGCGATGCACCGCCCGCCGAGTCGAGCGCTGTCAGAACCTCGGCAACAATCGGAGCGATAACACGCGCCGCCGCCGTCATGTCGTTGCGCAGCGTGGTCAGCGCCGCCCCCGGCGCTATCGCACCCAGGTCAATCTGGTCCCAGCCGGCAAAAACCGGCCCGGTGGCAACCGCGACTCGCGGATTGACCAACAAAACAGGCGTCCCCGTCAATGCCACGGGCCAAACCGCCAATTGTTCGCCCCGCCCGCTGCCAAAACACGTCTGCGACGCCACACACGCCGGAACATCCGATCCCAGAGTCTCGGCAATCGCCAGCAACCGCGCCTCTGGCCAATCGATCCGCCACAATCGATTCAGCAAGCGCAACGCCGCCGCCGCATCCGCCGACCCGCCACCCAGCCCAGCCGCCACCGGAATATGTTTCTCCAGCCGCAACGCCGCACCCGCCGAAACGCCCGCCGCCGCCGCCAGCGCCCGCGCCGCCCGCAGCACAAGATTGTCGGCCCCCTGCCCCGCCGGCCCGGCAAAATCTCCCACCACCGCCAATGACAGCGTATCCGCCGGCGCAACCGACAAGTCATCGCCGAATTCGGTAAAGGCAAACACCGTTTCCAGGTCGTGATAGCCATCGGCCCGGCGCCGGCGCAGATGCAGGGCAAGGTTCAGCTTGGCGGGCGCGGTTTCAGTCAACATCATGGCATCAAAGCTGTCGCCCGGCATCGCGGCCCGCGCAACAGCCACTGGCAATTATTTCGTCGCCGCGACCATCGCCGTCGCTGCGTCCAGCCCATAATCCAGTTTGGCCGTCAGCGATTTCTTCTGCGCCGCACTCGGATCAAGCACCAACGCCGCCCGCCAGCGAAACCGCGCCTCGATCCGCCGCCCGACCTGCCACAACGCATCGCCCAGATGTTCGGTCACCGTCGGGTCGGTTGGCTCCAGGGCGACGGCCTTTTCCAGCGATTCCACCGCATCTGCATAATGCCCGCTGGCATATTGGCTCCACCCCAGCGAATCGATGATGCCGCCATCGCCCGGCCGCAACTTGGCCGCACGTTCGATAAGTCCGGTTGCCTCGGTACCGCCCTGCCCCCGATCAAGCATGGAATAGCCCAGGTAATTCAGTACGATGGGTTCATCGGGTGACCGCTTCAAAGCCTCGCGAAGATCCCGCTCCGATGCCACCCAATCTCCGCCACGCTCATTCATGCTGCCACGCAGGAAATACAGCCCCCATCCGGCATCGTCCCCCGCCAGCGCAATCGCCCGGTCATAGGCCGCCACCGCATCCCGGAACCGATCGGCCCTCCGGTGCCAATCCCCCAGCCGCGTCCAGTCATTCGCCGTTGCACCGGGCGCCGCCACTGCGCCCTTCAACAGGCTGCCGGCATCATCGCCGCGGCCCAAACCCTCCAGCACCTCGGCTCGCCGTGCCTGCGCTGCATCGGCCAACGCATCGCCCAGCGGTATCTGGGCATAGGCCGCCAGGGCCGAATCGTTTTGCGCGCTGCGCGCCATCACATCGCCGGCAATCAACCAGGTCGCCGGCACATCGGGCGCCAGAAACGTGCTGACGCGCGCGAACAGCAAGGCCAGCGGCACCGGCTTGTCACGCGAAAGGTCCGATGCCAGCCGCGCCGCCATCCAGCCGATGCCGTGCCGTGCGTCCGGCGCCAACGCCCCGATACGCTTGCCGGCCTCCAACCGCAGCCGGGCCGCCACGACCGTCGTCTCGTCGCTCTGCAACAGCTTCAACGCCCCTTCGCGATCACCGCCTTGCGCCATCGCATCGGCCTCACCCTGCCGCAAAAAGCTGATTCCCGTTCCCGTCCCGGCCCGCAATTCGGCATAGGCCGCCGCTGCTTCGTCCCACCGCCCTGTCGCTGCAAGCATGTGCGCCCGCTGCTCGGCAATATACGACCGCGCAAAGCCGCTGAACGCCGCTGGATCGAGCTTGGCCAGCGCTGCGTCCTTCTTGCCGCGCCCAAACAGCACCCAGGCATCGACAATCGGGCCAACAACCGCCGCATACCCCGCATCGGCAAGCCCCGATCGCGCGGCAGCAACCGTCTTCCAGTCCTTGCGCAACACCGCGTCGGACAGCCGCACCATCTCGACATCGGAATCGGCCTCGCCCGCCGCCGCCAGTTGCTGCGCCAACGCGAACGCCCGCGTCCGGTCGCCCGACGCCACCGCCAGGTCGAACGCCCGGCGAGTCAGCGCCGGCTGCCCAGGGTCCTGGCTGCGGGCAAGATCGAAATAGCGCGCGGCGCGGGCGAGTTCGTCATCGGCATAGGCATAGCGGCCGAGGACATAGCCATGGAGGGCGGAATCGGGAGCAACAGGCTGGGTCTGCCGCGCGTCGGCGGCGGTGGCGAGGAGAAGAAGAGAAAGAGCGATACGCATCTGGCAAGACTGACGCTGTTGTGTGGGGAAGTCGAGGCTTCTTCCCCTCTCCCCCTGCGGGAGAGGGCGACTCGCGCTCTTGCGCGAGCGGGGTGGGGGGTGTGCCAGACTCAAAGACATGCCATAACTATTTAATATTAATAGCATAATTGACACAGTGCAGGCAAGCGCCCCCTGGCGCCGAAACTCGGCGTTGGCCGCACTTTCCTCACTTTCGTTGGATTGGTGGCGCGAAAGTCAGCAAGGGCATGGGCAAAGCCCATGCTGACGTCAGACGAGTTCGCCCGGCATAGCCAGTCGCCTCGCTGGCCGAGCTTGCGCGAGTCCGCGCACAGCTTCGCTGCTCGCTGGCCGCGCTGCGCTACATATTCGGATAATTCGGCCCACCACCGCCCTCCGGCACCACCCACGTAATATTCTGCGACGGGTCCTTGATATCGCACGTCTTGCAGTGAACGCAGTTCTGCGCATTGATCTGGAACCGCGGCTCGTCGGTGTCCTGCCCCACCACTTCATACACCCCCGCCGGGCAATACCGCTGCGCCGGCTCGTCCCAGATCGGCAGATTGACCCTTATCGGCACTGTCGGGTCCTTCAACGTCAAGTGAACCGGCTGGTCCTCCTCATGATTGGTGTTGGACAGGAACACACTGGTCAGCTTGTCGAAACTGAACACGCCATCGGGCTTGGGATAATCGATCGGCTTCGCGTCGGCCTTCTTCTTCAAAGACTTGTAATCCGGATGGTTCTTCATCGTGAACGGCATGGAATAACCGAGATACTCCATCCACATCGTCACCCCCGCCAGCCCGGTGCCCACAAGGTTGCCGTATTTCTCCACCAGCGGCAGCGTGTTGCGCACCATCTTAAGCTCGTCATGAACCCAGCTCTTCTTGTACGCCTCGCCATAGGCCACCAGCTCGTCACTGGCGCGCTGGCTGGCAATCGCTGTCACCGCGGCTTCCGCTGCCATCATCCCGCTCTTCATCGCGGTATGGCTGCCCTTGATGCGCGGCACATTCAAAAACCCGGCGCTGCACCCGATCAAGGCGCCACCCGGGAACGTCAGCTTCGGCACCGATTGCCAGCCGCCATCGTTGATTGCCCGCGCTCCATAGGACACGCGGCGCCCGCCCGCCAGAATCGTCTTGATCGCCGGATGCGTCTTCCAACGCTGGAACTCATCGAACGGCGACAGATACGGGTTCGAATAATTCAGCCACACCGAGAACCCCAGCGCAACCTGGCCATTGGCCTGATGATACAGGAACCCGCCGCCATTGGCATCGCTCAATGGCCAACCCTGGGTGTGCGTGACAAAGCCCGGCACATGCTTTTCGGCCGGGATGTCCCACAATTCCTTCAATCCAATGCCATAGATTTGTGGCTGGCTGTCCTTGGCCAGGTCGAAATGCGCGATCATCTGCTTCGACAGATGCCCACGCACGCCCTCGGCAAAAAACGTATATTTGGCATGAAGTTCCAGCCCCGGCTGCCACGAATCCTTGCGTGTACCGTCCTTGGCGATCCCCATGTCACCAGTCGCGACGCCCTTCACCGAACCATCGTCGTTCCACAGCACTTCGGCCGCGGCAAACCCCGGGAAAATCTCCACGCCCAACGCCTCGGCCTGCCCCGCCAGCCAGCGGCACAGATTGCCCAGCGACACCGTGTAGCAACCCTTGTTGTTCATGAACGGCGGCATCAAGCCGTGCGGAAATTCGGTCTTGCCGGTCTCGGTCAGGATCCAATGATGGTTCTCGGTCACCGGTACCGTCATCGGGCTGTCGAGGTCGCGCCAGTTGGGCAGCAACTCATCCAGCGCCTTGGGGTCGACCACTGCACCCGAAAGGATATGCGCACCGATCTCCGATCCCTTTTCCAGGATGCACACCGACAACTCCAGGCCCTTGTCGGCCGCCGTCTGTTTCGCCCGGATTGCCGCCGCCAGCCCGGCCGGGCCGCCACCAACAATCACCAGATCATAGGGCATTGATTCACGGTCAGTCATGCGCTTGCCTTCACTCTTCCCCTCGGCGCGCCGCCATCGCTGCCTTGAACAGCACATCGCGGCTTTGCCATGTTTCAACAGATACGGAAGCAACAGGGCCTTGACCAGTGCTGGCGGCGCCGCAACATGGCAGGTGTGACACAGGGGCAATCGCTTACATCCACCACCGACGCCGCCTCCGGGCTCGGCTGGCTGGTCGCCGCCGGCGCCGATGCGTTGGTGACAGAGGCGCCGCGCAACTGGCTGGCCGCCCCTGTTGCCGCGCCGCGCCCGGCTGTGGCTGCGCCCGCACTGCGTTCCCCTGCATCGGCGCCAACGCCTGCAAAAACGCCAGCCACGGCAATCGCGGCCGGGGTGCCCGATCTCGCGGCACTCGATCCCGCGCTCATCGCCTTCGCCCACCCGCTGCGCCGCGCCGACACTCAGCCGCAACTGCTCACTGGCAACATCGCCTCCGGCATCATCGTGCTGGGTGACCAGCCCGAACCCGCCGACACCCCGCTCGCCCGCCTCACCGAACGCATGCTCGCCGCCATCGGGCTGTCGGCGGAAACTTGTGCCCGCGCGCACCTTTTGCCGTGGAGCACACCCGCCGGCCGGCCACCCAGGGACGACGAATTCGCCACCTTCGCGGCCTTTCGTGCCCGCGCCTTCGAACTCGCCGCCCCGCGCCTCATCCTCGCCTTTGGTGACAAGGCTGCCGCCGTCTCCGGGCAATCGCGCGGCATCGCCTCGGCGCGCGGCAAATGGCTCGCCATTCAGGGCATCCCGATGCTGGCGACCTTCCACCCGCGCATCCTGCTCACGCAACCCGAACTCAAGCGCCTGGCCTGGGCCGATCTCCAGGCCTTTGCCGCCCGCATGAAAGCCGCCTGATGCCCCGCACATTCCTGATCGCGGCACTTCTCGCCGCCTCGGCAAACGCCGCACTTCTCGCGGCTTCGGCAAACGCCGCCCAAACCCCCATCGACACCCCGCCCGGCGATTCCATCCTCACCGTCACCGCCGAACGCCCCGGCATCACCGCCCGCCAACGCGCCGTACCGCCGCAACTGTCGTACAGCGACCGCCTCGCCTACCGCCAAATCTTCCTCGATATCGATGCTGGCCGCCACACCGCCGCCGAAAATGGCCTCGCCGCCCTCGGCTCGGGCCTGCTCACTGAATCCGCCCGGGCCCAGCTCATTCTCGCCCGCGGCACCGGCAAGCTCAGCCGCGCCGAACTTGCCACCTGGCTCACGGCCTACCGGGATTTGCCGCAGGCCCAACGCATCGCCGTACTGGCCGAAAAACTCCCCGGCGCCGAGGAGGCGCCGTTGCCGATCCTTCCCACCCCGCGCCCGTTCCGCAAGCCGGTCAACACCACGCCGCAACCCGAACCCGGCCCCTATGATGCCGCCACCGGCGCCGCCATCAAGGCGCTGCTGGCACAGGATCGCAATGCCGAGGCCGAAAGCCGTTGGAACAGCGATGCCTCGATGCTGTCCCCCGCCGCCCGCGCCCAATGGGCACAGCGCATCGCCTGGAGCAGCTATGGCGAAAACGACAACGCCACCGCGCTTCGCCTCGGAATGGAGGCTGCAAAAGGCCCCGGCTATGGCGGCGGCCAATATGCGGCCCTTGGTGCCTGGACAGCAGGCCTCGCCGCCTTCCGCACCGGCCAATATGATACCGCCGCCAAGGCGTTCGACATGGTGGCCACCAAGGCCCCGACCAATGATCTCGCCGCCGCCGCCGGTTATTGGGCCAGCCGCGCGCATCTCGCCGCCGGCCGGCCGGAACTGGTCGCCGAACGCCTCGCCATAGCGTCGAAATCGCCCAACAGCTTTTACGGCCTGCTCTCCCGCCGCGCCCTCGGCCTCGCCCCGGTGCAGGATTGGGCCGAGCCTGATTTCATCACCGCCGACTGGAATTTCCTCAAAACCCTGCCCGGTGCCAAACGCGCCGCCGCGCTCATCGAAATCGGCCAAATCGGCCTCGCCGATCGTGAACTGCGCTTTCTCGCCCAGACAACGCCCGACGCTGCCTATCCGGCGCTGCTCCGCCTCGCTGCCCGGCTTGGCCTCCCCGCCACTCAATATCAGCTTGCCGTGCGCCCCCCGGTCGGTATCGAAGCGCCCCTCTCGGCCCGTTATCCCGCCCCGGATTGGGTGCCGGCGCGCGGCTGGCGCGTCGATCGCGGCCTCGTTTTCGCCCATGCCCTGCAGGAATCAACCTTCGTCACCAGCGCCACTTCACGCGCCGGCGCCAAGGGTATCATGCAGTTGATGCCCGGCACCGCCAAACAGGTGAAGGCCGAAATGACCGAGGCTGCCCTCGCCCAGGGTGCCGCCGCCGTCGTCGGCGATCTGGGTGATCCCGCCTTCAACATCGAAGTCGGCCAGACCTATCTCGAGGCGCTGCGCGACATGAGCTACACCCAGGGCCTGCTGCCCAAGGTGGTCGCTGCCTACAACGCCGGTCCCGGCTCGGTGCAGAAATGGAACGCCAGCCTCGATGATCGCGGCGATCCCCTGCTGTTCATCGAATCGATCCCGTTCAAGGAAACCCGCCACTATGTCGAAGTGGTGCTGCGCAATTTCTGGATGTACCAGATGCGCGATGGCACCAAACCCGCCAGCATGGATGCCCTCGCCGCCAACCTCTGGCCCAAATTCCCGGGCTCCACCGGTGCCGCCGGCGTCAAACGCACTGCCCAGCCCATCCCGGTGCGCACCGCGCCCATCGTGCCGACCCTGCCTGTAACTCCCAATCTGCGCATTGACGACGATGACGATGTGACGTCTTCCACCGGCGCTTGACCTCCCCTACCCTGCCGCCATGCCCATCGACGAAATCCGCACCTTCCTCCCCGTCCGCATTGCGGTGCTCACCGTCTCCGACACCCGCGGGCCGGCCGACGACAAATCCGGCGACACCCTTGTCGACCGTCTCACCACCGCTGGCCACAGCCTCGCCGCCCGCGCCATTGTTCGTGATGATGTCCCCACCCTCGTCGCCCAACTCACCCGCTGGATCGATGACCCGCACATCGATTGCATCATTTCCACCGGCGGCACCGGCGTCACCGGCCGCGACGTCACTCCCGAAGCCCTCGCCCAGGTCCAGGAGAAAGACATCCCCGGCTTCGGTGAACTCTTCCGCTGGCTCAGCTTCCAGACCATCGGCACTTCCACCATTCAATCCCGCGCCTGCGCCGGCGTCGCCCGCGGTACCTATATCTTCGCCCTTCCCGGCTCCACCGGCGCCGTGAAAGACGGTTGGGACGGCATCCTCCGTGATCAGCTCGACAGCCGCCACCGCCCCTGCAACTTCGTCGAACTCATGCCCCGCCTCACCGAACGCTAAGCTCGTCTCCCGGAACTGGATGGGCTGGGCGTGGGAAGTGCCACAACCCCAAAACCCTGACGTGACACCCAAAACGTGTATCGTCCTCCCATGGCCCTCCCGCTCGAATCATCCGCCTTCAAGGATATCACCGTCGTCCTCGGCGCCGCCGGCCTCGTCATCCCGGCGTTCGCCGCGCTGCGTATCTCCCCCGTTGTCGGCTTCATCCTCATCGGCATCGCCGTCGGTCCCTTCGGCCTTGGCGCCCTTGTCCCCGCCCTGCCCTGGCTCAATGTCCTCACCATCTCCAACGCCGATGCCCTCGCCGCCCCGGCCGAAATCGGCATTGCGCTGCTGCTCTTTGCCCTCGGCCTCGAACTCTCCACCGAACGCCTGCGCACCATGCGCCGCTTGGTGTTCCGCGTCGGCGCCGCCCAACTCGCTGCCTGCGCCGCAGTGCTCGCCCTCGTGCTCATCCCGTTCGGCCTCGGTCCGAAAGTCACCATTACCCTTGCACTCGCCTTCGCCATGTCCTCCACGGCTGTGGGGCTCCAGATGCTCAGCGCCGGCGGCCGCATGGGCACCCAATCGGGGCGCACGGCCTTTGGCATCCTGTTGTTCCAGGATATCGCCATCGCCCCCATCCTCCTCGTGCTCACCGCCGGCACCGCACGTGGCGGCTTCGTCCCCGCCCTCGCCATGGGCCTCCTTGCCATCGGCGGCATCGTGCTGGCCGGCCGCCTCGTCGTTCCCGCGCTGTTCCTCCAGGCCGCGCGCACCCGGCGCCCCGAACTCTTCCTCGCCGCCTCGCTCGTTGTCCTCATCGGTAGCGCCGTAGCCGCCACCAGCGTGGGCATCTCGCCCGCCATCGGCGCCCTGGTCGCTGGCGTCATGCTCGCCGAAACCGATTATCGGCGCCAGATCGAAGCCGCCATCGCGCCCTTCCAGGGTCTGCTGCTCGGCGTGTTCCTCATCTGGGTCGGGATGCAACTCGATCTCGGCGCCGTCCTCGCCAACCCCGCTCTCGTCATCGGCGGCGTCATCGCCGTCTGCACCATAAAGGCGCTCACCATCCTCGCCGTTCTGCGCGGCTTCGGCCGCAGCTCCGGCGTCTCCGCCCATGTTGCCGCCTTGCTCGCCGCCCCTTCGGAAACCAGCCTCATCCTGCTCGGCACCGCCTATGCTGTCGGCATCACCAGTGGCGCCGCCGCCGATACTGCGCTGCTCATCACCGGGCTTTCATTGGCCATCGCCCCCCTGCTCGGGCTTCTCGGCCAAAGGCTGGAAACGCGTCTGGGCCATCGTTCAGCCGGCGAATCCATGCCCGAAAGCCCGCCCAGCGGCCGCACCATCATCATAGGCTTTGGCCGTGTCGGGCAATTGGTCGCCGCCATGCTCGACAGCCACAACCAACCCTATCTGGCAATCGACAGCGACCCCGATGAAGTCGCCCGGCTGCGGCTCGCCGGCAAATCCGTGGTCTATGGCGATGCCCGCCGCCCCGAACTACTCGATTCCCTCGGCCTCGATACCGCCCGCGCCGTCGTTCTCACCATCGATGCTGCCCAAAGCCTCGGCACCCTTGTCCGCCTCATCCGCGAACGCCACCCTGCGCTGTGCGTCGTGGTCCGGGCAAGGGACGCCGATCACGCCAGTCAACTCTACGCGCTCGGCGTCACCGATGCCGTCCCCGAAACCGTCGAATCAAGCCTGCAACTCGCCGAAGCCGTGCTCGTCGATCTCGGAGTCCCGATGGGCCCCGTCATCGCCTCCATTCACGAAAAACGCGCCGAACTGCGTGCCGCAATCCAGGGCGGCACAGCCCCTGAACGGCCACACCGGTCAGTCAGGCGTCGGCGAGCCATCAATCCGCCAGGCTAATCACGCCTTCTGCCATTCCATGATGTGAAAATACGGCGCGCGGCGATAGCGTTCGGCCCTGTCCGCCGGCCCACCAACCGGTTCCGGCTCGTCGAAATGGCGCAGCAACAGGCCATGACCAAGCAGCGCCTGCATATAGCGTTTCAGCGGCCGGTGATGATTGGTGATGCTGATGCCGTTCCACACCGCAGGCAGCGGGCGCTCATCAAGATAATGATCAATGGCGAAATAGGGTTTGCCCAGCACCGGCTTGCGCCAGCCCTGGGGCATCGCCGCGGTATTGAAGCTGGTAAGATTGGCGATCAACAGCGTCCCACCCTGTGCCAGCGCCGCAACCATCCGCACCAGCGCCGCATCGAGGTCAGGAATGTCGATGAGCGACAGATAGCTGACGACAAGATCAAAGCTGCCCGCCGCCAGATCCATCGCTTCGGCGCTGGCAACCCGATAATCGCCGCCCGGGTCCAGCGCTTGTGCCGCTGCGATCAACGCGGCTGCCGGGTCGATGCCGGTCGTCGCAACGCCCTCCGCCGCCAGCATCCGGCAAAAGCGCCCTTCGCCACAGCCGACATCCAGCGCAGTACGGAACCCGCGGCCACGCACCCTTGCCAGCATCGGCGCATCAAGGACGAAACGACGGCCGAAATCACCACCGGCACCAAGATGCCTGATCCACGCCGCCGCCGATTGTTCCCATTCACGGCTCATCGGCGTCAAGCAGACAGTGCTGCCTTCACCGCCGCGATTGCCGCCGCTGCCTTGTCACCGTCTGGCCCGCCAGCCTGGGCAAAGTCCGGCCGACCGCCACCGCCCTGGCCGCCCAGCGCCGCCGATGCGACACGCACAAAATCCACCGCCGATTTTGACGCCTTCAAATCGTCGGTCACACCAACCGCCACCGAAGCCCGGCCCTCATTGACCGCCACCAGCACAACTACGCCGGACCCCAGTGCGGCCTTTGCCTCGTCGATCATCCCACGCAAATTCTTGGGCTCCAACCCATCCAGCACCTGGCCGATGAACCCCACACCACCAACGCTCTCGAGTACCGCAGCCCCACCACCGGTTGCAGGCCCGGTCAGTGCCAGCGCCTTCTTCGCCTCATTCAGTTCGCGCTCAAGCCGCCGGCGCTCCTCGGCCAGCGCCTCAACCCGTGCCGGAACCTCCTCGGGCCGCACCTTCAACGCTGCCGCCGCTGCCTTCAACCGCGCCTCCTGCTCGGTCATGAACAATCGCGCCGCTTCGCCAGTCAACGCCTCGATGCGCCGCACACCACTGGCAACGGCGGATTCGCCGGTTATCTTCAACAGCCCAATATCGCCCAGCGCCGAAACATGGGTCCCGCCGCACAATTCCGTCGAATAATTCGCGTCCTCCGACCCGCCCATGCTGAGCACCCGGACTTCCTCGCCATATTTCTCGCCAAACAACGCCAGCGCGCCAGCCTCGATCGCTGCATCGGGCGTCATCAACCGCGTTGTCACGGCACGATTGCCGCGAATCTGCGCATTCACCTCGGCCTCGACCGCGGCAATATCCTCCGCCGTCATCGCCCGTGGCTGGCTGAAATCGAACCGCAACCGATCGGCCGCGACCAGCGAGCCCTTTTGCGTCACATGGCCGCCAAGCCGATTGCGAAGCGCCGCGTGCAAAAGATGCGTGGCCGAATGATTCGCCCGCAACCGCGCGCGCTTGTCGCCATCCACCAGCAAGGAAACCGTGTCGCCAACGGCAATCATGCCAGTGTCCACCGTCGCCCGATGCACGATCACCTTGCCCAGCGGTTTGGCGGTATCCGAAACCGTCGCCGCAAAGCCGCCATCGCCGGTCATCACGCCGGCATCACCCGCCTGCCCACCGGATTCGCCATAAAATGGCGTCTGGTTGGTCACGATATCGACGCTTTCACCGGCACTCGCGCTCGCCACCTGCTTGCCATCCCGCACCAACGCCACAACCTGGCCCTGCGCAGTCAATCCGGTATAGCCGGTGAACTCCGTCGCGCCGCTGGCCTCGACAATGTCGAACCACACCGTATCCGACGCCTTGGCACCCGATCCCGTCCACGCCGCCCGCGCGGCGCGCTTCTGCTCGGCCATCGCCACATCAAACCCGGCCCGATCGACCGCACGGCCCTGCGCCCGCAACGCATCTTCGGTCAGGTCATAGGGGAACCCGAACGTGTCATACAGCTTGAACGCCACATCACCGGGCAAGGTCGCCCCCGGCGCCAACCGGCCCGTAGCATCATCAAGCAACCGCAAACCATTCACCAACGTCTGGCGAAACCGCGTTTCCTCCAGCTTCAGCGTCTCTTCAATCAACGGCTGCGCCCGCGCTAGCTCGGGATAGGCCAACCCCATCTCCGCCACCAGCGCCGGCACAAGCCGGTGCATCAAAGGCTCGCCGGCGCCCAGCAGATGCGCATGGCGCATCGCCCGGCGCATGATCCGGCGCAGAACATAGCCCCGGCCTTCGTTCGACGGCAGTACGCCATCGGCCACCAGAAAACCACTGGCCCGCAAATGATCGGCAATGATGCGATGCGAAGCCGTCGATTCCCGGCTGTTCGCCGGCTGCGTCCGTTCCTCACTGGCGCGGATCAACGCCTTGAACGTGTCGGTATCATAATTGTCATGCACACCCTGCAAAACTGCGGCAATGCGCTCCAGCCCCATGCCGGTATCGATGCTCGGCCGCGGCAGGTCGAGCCGCGTCGCGCTATCCACTTGCTCATATTGCATGAACACCAGGTTCCAGATTTCCACGAACCGGTCGCCATCCTCATCGGGACTGCCCGGCGGACCCCCCGGAATATGGTCGCCATGATCATAAAAAATCTCGGAACACGGCCCGCACGGTCCGGTATCACCCATCGACCAGAAATTGTCGTTGGTCGCGATGCGGATGATCCGGCTGTCCGGCAATCCGGCAATCTTGCGCCACAACGCCGCCGCCTCGTCATCGGTATGATACACGGTCACGGTCAACCGGTCCGGATCCAGCCCCCATTCCTTGGTCAACAACGTCCAGGCATGCTCGATGGCATCGGCCTTGAAATAGTCGCCGAACGAAAAATTCCCCAGCATTTCAAAAAAAGTATGATGCCGCGCCGTATAGCCGACATTGTCCAGATCATTGTGCTTGCCCCCCGCCCGCACGCATTTCTGCGACGATGCCGCCGTCACATAGGGCCGCGTCTCCAACCCGGTGAAGACATTCTTGAACGGCACCATGCCGGCGTTGACGAACATCAACGTCGGATCATTCTGCGGCACCAGTGGCGCCGACGCCACGATGCGATGCCCGGCCTTGCCGAAATGCTCAAGAAAGCTGCGGCGGATGTCGTTGGTGGAAATCATGGGCAACGACTTAGGCGACAGGGCGGCGATGCTCAAGCACCAGTGACACTTGGGTCACTTCAGGCTTTTGCCGAAACCAGCCACACGGCACCCGGCAGGCCGACGCTCCCGTCCGATACATAGGGTCTCAACGCGTCCGTCAGCACCGCCGGCGCCGCCGCTTCCACCGCCGGGCCAGCATCGCGCACCAGGCGCGCCGCTGGGCCAATCCGCAGGTTGAACTTCACCGCGGCCGCCAACGCATCGGCGCCCTCGCCAATGACCATGGTGAACGGCACGGCATGGAATGCCACATCCTGCCATCCTGCCGCCGTCAATATCCCGTGCACCCGCTCGGGATCCGCAAAGGCAAACGGCCCTGGCGCATAGAGATCAGCCTCCGGCTGCACCGGCAGCAACGCCCCAAGCGCCTGCATCGGCAGCGTGGCCCACAGATTTTCTGCCGGCGGCTGCCAACAGGCAAAGCACAACCGCCCGCCCGGCGCCGCCAGCCCGTGCAGATTGTCAAAGGCCGCGACCGGATCATCGAAGAACATGATGCCAAAACGCGACAGGATCAGGTCAAAACCCTGCTCCTCGTCAAAGCAGGCGGCGTCGGCGTTGCGAAAGTCCGCCTCGCTGAGCAACTCCTCGGCACGCTCGCGTGCCCGCGCCAGCAACGCCTCCGAAATATCAAGGCCCAGTGCACTGCCCTCATCCCCAACCGCCGCGGCCAGCGCCAGCGTCGTTTCCCCGGTGCCGCAACCGATATCGAGCACATCCTCCCCCGGTTGCGGCGCCGCCAGGGACAAAAGCGCCGCCGTCACCGGCGTGAACGCCAGGTCGAGCCGATCCTGCATCCGCGCCCAGGTGTCCCCGACCTTGCTGTTCCAATATTCGATCTGCTCGGCATTGCTCATCGGTCGCGCCTCACGGCAGTTTCTGGAAAAGCTGGGCAATGCGCCGCACGGTCGGCGTGAACAACTTGGCCTGCCCCGGCAATTCCGCCGCAAAACGAATGGCCTCAGCCAGCGTCGGATAGGCATAGGTCTGGTTCGCCAGGTCCGAAAGACTCAGCTTCCCGCTGACGGCAAAGCTCGCCAACGCCAGCAACTCCCCCGCATGGGCGCCAACAATGGTCATGCCGACAACCTTGTTGCCAACCGCCATGATTTTCACAAAACCCCGCATGTCGGCTTCCGTCACCGACCGGTCATTATGGTCGAAATCATGCCGCAATACCTGCACTGCGGGATGCGCCGCCCGCGCCTTCGCCTCGGTCAAACCCACCTGCGCCAACTCAGGGTCAGTATAAGTCGCCGCCGGCAAGGCGCTGTAATCAGTCTTCTTTCGAAACGGAAACAACGCATTCTGAATGACGGTCCGCGCGTCCTGGTCAGCGGCATGAGTCAATCGCGGACCATCCCGGCAATCACCGATCGCAAAGATCCGCTTGTTCGACGTCCGCAGATATTTGTCGACCGTAATGCCGCGCTTCGTCACTTCCACCCCGGCCAGATCCAGGCCGAACCCCGACGTCCGCGCCACCCGCCCGGCAGCAACCAGCAAATGGCTGCCGGAAATCACCATGCCATCCCCCAATGTCATGCTGATCGCTCCTGCGCCGCCCGAAACCCCCGCTATCGAAACCTTCTCATGAATCACCACGCCATCCGCCAGCAACTGCGCCCGCACCACCGCAACGGCATCCGGATCATCATTGGGTAACATTGCGCCGATATCGACCATCGTCACCCGCGCCCCCAGCCGGACAAACGACTGGGACAGTTCGCAACCGATCACGCCGGCACCAATCACCAGTAGATGCTCGGGCAATTCGGCGAGGTCGAAAACATCATCGTTCGTGCAATACGCCACATCCACCAGCCCCGGTATCGGTGGCACGGCAGGGTCCGATCCCGTCGCCACCACAAACCGCCGCGCCGTGACCATCCGCTCACCCACCTGCAACCGATTCCGCGCCACAAACGCCGCCCGGCCAAACACCACATCGACTCCAAAGCCACGAAACCGCTCGGGCGAGTCATGCGGCTCGATCGTCGAAATCGCTGCTTGCACGCCCGCGCGCGCCTGTGACCATGCAACCGCCCCGCCCGCATGGGCGAGCGCCGCGGCCGCAATCAACGCCTTTGAAGGAACACAGCCAGTATACAGGCACTCGCCCCCAAGCCGATGCTGCTCCACCAGCAAGGTTCGCACACCGAGCTGCGCCGCACCGCCCGACGTCACCAGCCCAGCCGCACCGCCGCCGATAACAACAAGGTCATAATGGGATAAGGACATGCAGCCCCTTCGACCCGTAACGGCGCCCGCGGTCAATGGCCCGCCCCGACAAACACCCAAACACAAGGCCCTGCCCGCCGCGCCACCGCACGACAGGCCGGGCCATAGGAAATTTACATTTCGCTGTCGGAATCGTCCGAATCGGAGTCAGGTCCCGCCATCAACGCATCAGAAATCCCCGAAGCATTGTCACGCACCAGCTTCTCGATCTTCGCCGCCATCTCAGGATGCTCCTTGAGATATTTTTTGGCGTTCTCGCGGCCTTGGCCAATCCGGACCGAATCATGGCTGAACCAGGCACCGGACTTTTCGACGACCCCGGCCTTCACCCCCAAATCGAGAATTTCGCCAAGCTTGGAAATGCCCTCGCCATACATGATGTCGAATTCGACCTGCTTGAACGGTGGCGCCACCTTGTTCTTCACCACCTTCACCCGCGTGGTGTTGCCAACAACCTCATCCCGGTCCTTGATCTGCCCGGTCCGGCGAATATCAAGCCGCACCGACGCATAGAATTTCAACGCGTTGCCGCCCGTCGTCGTCTCCGGATTGCCGTACATCACGCCGATTTTCATGCGCAGCTGGTTGATGAAAATCACCATGCAGCGCGACCGGCTAATTGAACCCGTCAGCTTCCTCAACGACTGGCTCATCAAGCGCGCCTGCAAGCCGACATGGCTGTCGCCCATCTCGCCTTCGATTTCGGCCCGCGGCACCAGCGCCGCCACCGAGTCGATCACCAGCACATCGATGGCGTTGGACCGCACCAGCGTATCGACAATCTCCAGCGCCTGTTCACCGGTATCCGGCTGCGACACGATCAACTCGTCGATATTCACACCCAGCTTCTTGGCATAGGCCGGATCAAGCGCGTGCTCGGCATCGACAAACGCCGCCGTGCCGCCGCCCTTCTGGGCCTCGGCAATCGCGTGCAGCGCCAATGTCGTCTTCCCCGAACTCTCCGGGCCATAAATCTCGATCACCCGGCCCCGCGGCAAACCACCAATGCCCAGCGCGATATCCAGCCCCAGCGATCCAGATGAAATCGCCTCCACTTCCATCGTCTCGCGTGAACCCAGTTTCATCACCGAGCCCTTGCCAAAAGCCCGATCAATCTGGGCCAATGCAGCTTCGAGCGCCTTTTGCCTGTCCATGCCGCCGTCCACTACCTTCAATGCTGCCGCCATGATGTTCGCCCTTTCGTAAACGTCTGCCACAACACGTCAATGACAACTTCGTATCGCATTTGTTCTACAAGAACAAGTGCGGAACACACAACAAACGCAAAGGCCCCGAATCCCGTGATTTCAACGGCTCGCCGCCGCTGCAATCGCGGCCAGCAAATCCGCCATCGCAAACGGCTTTGCCACAAATCGCACCCCTTGCGCGTCCGCCGCCCGGTGCAACGGCGGCTCGGCAAATCCAGACATCAACACCACCCCAAGCCCTGGCCGCTGCTGCCGCGCTCGCGACGCCAGCTCAACCCCGTCAATTCCCGGCATCATCACATCCGAAACCAGCACATCAAACACCGCACCGGTGCCAAGCTGCTCCAACGCCAGATGCGCGTCCGCCGCAGCCGTCACTTCCAACCCCTGGCGCTTCAACCCGCGCTCCAGGATCGTCCGCACCGCCACATCATCCTCCACAAGCAGTATCCGCGATCCCGCCAGCAACGCCGTTGGAACGGCCGCCGTCACATCCGCGGCAGGCGCGGTGTCCGACCGAATGATTCGCGGCACCGCTGGCAGATAAACACTGAACACAGTGCCCGTTCCACCCACGGCATTGGGCCGCGCAAAGATATATCCGCCGCTCTGCTTGACGACGCCATAAACCGTCGAAAGCCCAAGGCCCGTCCCCTGCCCCATCGGCTTGGTGGTAAAAAACGGCTCAAAAATCTTGCCGGCAATGGATGGCGGAATCCCCGATCCGGTATCGGCGACATCAATCACCACATGGTCGGCACGCGGAATGATCCGGTGCCCCTGCGCCGCAATTTCCGCTGCAGGCACATCGCGCAGGGAAATCAACAGACTCCCCGCCCCAGACATCGCATCGCGCGCATTCACCGCCAGATTGACAATCACCTGCTCGATCTGTCCCGGGTCGGCCCGCACCGCCGCCTTCAACGGCCCGCCATCGATGCCAAGCACAATGCCCTTGCCCAGCAATTGCATCAACAATGGCCGCAACGCCTCGATAAGCGGCAAAAGGTCCAGTATCTGCTGCCGCTGCGGCTGCTGCCGGGCAAATGCCAGCAATTGCTCCACCAGCGCCGCCGCCCGCCGACCATTCCGCCGTATTTCATACAGGCTCTCATGGTCGCCATCGCCGTCGGGATGGCGCTCCAGCAATTGCTCGGTCAAGGCCAGAACTGCCGTCAATATGTTGTTGAAATCATGCGCAACTCCGCCCGCCAATTGCCCCACGGCCTGCATCCTGGTGGCCGCGGCCACTTGCGCCTCCAGCTTCAATTGCTCGCGAATGTCGCGCATCGCCATCAACGCCGCGACCCCCAGCCCCGGCGGCACCGGCGTGATCGTGATCACCTGCTTTTCATCCGGCCGAGTCTGCAATGCCGCCCGCACTTCGCTGCCGGCGCCGCCGCTCGTCGCTTGCGCTATGGCGTTGGCAAGCGCGTCCGCATCTTCCGGCACCACCAACCACTCGGGCCGTGATCCTGGCCGCGCGCCGGCGCCCACCGTGGCCGACAGGGCGTCATTGCCGATGATAATCCGCCCGGCTCGCGAAACCAGCGCCATCGCCATCGGCAACGTCATCAACAATTGCCCGATCCACGGGCTCGCCCCGCCCTCGGCATAGGGCGCCGGCCACCCCGGCAACACAGGCAATTCCTCAGCCGTAGCGCTGCTCCGTCCACGGGTCGCCTTCGTTGTGATAGCCGCGGGTTTCCCAGAAACCCGGCTTGTCGGCCGGCACGAATTCGATGCGTTTCAACCACTTCGCCGATTTCCACAGGTAATAGCGCGGAATGATCACCCGCACCGGCCCACCATGTTCGCGCGAAATCGGCACCCCGTCATGGCTGTGCGCCAACAAACAGTCATCTTCGGCAAAATGCTCCAACCGCACATTGGTCGTATAACCGTCATAGCCATGCAAGATCACATGCGCGGCCCCCGGCAACGGCTGCACCACCGAAAGCAGATGCTGCGTCGAAACCCCGGTCCAGCGATTGTCGTATTTGGACCATTGCGTCACGCAATGAATGTCCGAAACATCCTCAAACTTGGGCTGCGCGTTCAACGCCGCCCAATCCCATTCAATCGGATTGACCACCGCCCCATCCACCACCAGCCGCCAATCGTCGCGCGGCACATCGGGCTGAATCCCCAAATCGAGCACCGGCCAATTCGTCACCAATCGCTGCCCCGGCGGCAACCGGTGCGCGTGCTCCTCATCGGGTGCGCCCGTCAGCAACCGCCCCGCCCGTGCCCAGGCCTGCTTCACCGCCACCAACTTGCCGCGAATCCCGGCTTCCAGTTCCTCGTCGCCCATCACCCACGTTCCCGCATGATCCGCGCCGCATCGCGCTTCCAATCCCGCGCTTTCTCGGTTTCGCGCTTGTCGTGCAACTGCTTGCCCTTGCCCAGCGCCAGTTCGACCTTGGCCCGCCCGCGATCGTTGAAATAGATCGACAGCGGCACCAGCGTCATCCCCTGCCGCGCCACCGCCGCCCCCATTTTATTGATCTGGCGCTCGTGCAGCAACAGCTTGCGCGGCCGCTTCGGCTCATGGTTGAATCGGTTGCCATGGCTGAATTCGGGGATGTTGGCATTGACCAGCCACATCTGCCCGTCCTTCAACTCGGCATAGGCTTCGGCAATGCTGCCTTCGCCGCCGCGCAACGCCTTCACTTCGGTCCCGGCCAGCGCGATTCCCGCTTCCACCACATCCTCGATATAATATTCATATCGCGCCCGCCGGTTCTCGGCGACGGTCTTGACCTTCACGGTTTCCTTGTGCGGCCGCACCATCAGACCAAACCCGCATGCGCAAGCGCCGCATCCACCGCCGCCTTTGCCGCATCCGAAGGCGCACAGATCGGCAACCGCACATCGGCTCCCATCCGTCCCAACCGTGCCAACGCATATTTCGTCGGCCCCGGGCTCGCATCGCTGAACAATGCCGCGTGCAACGGATACAAACGGTCATTGATCGCCAATGCCGTGCGGAAATCCCCAGCCAGCGTGGCGGCCTGAAACTGCGCACACAGTTTCGGCGCCACATTTGCCGTCACCGAAATCGCCCCCACCCCGCCCATGGCGTTGAACCCCAATGCCATGTCGTCATTGCCCGAAAGCTGAATGAACTCTGCCCCGCATGCCTCGCGCTGCGCCGAAACCCGCGCCAGGTTTCCGGTCGCATCCTTCACGCCGATAACCGTCGGCAACGCGGCAATCACTGCCATCGTATCGGTGCTCATGTCCGCCACAGATCGCCCCGGAATATTGTAAATGATGATCGGCAACGGCGAGCTTTCTGCCAGCGCCCTGAAATGCGCGATCAATCCGGCCTGCGACGGCTTGTTGTAATAAGGCACCACGATCAACGCCGCATCGGCCCCCACTTTGGTGGCGTGGCGCATATGCGCGATCGCCGTCGCCGTGTCGTTCGATCCGCACCCGGCAATCACCGGAACCTGCCCGGCGGCCACCTCCACCGTCCGCGTAATCACGTCATAATGCTCGGCATAGGACAATGTCGGCGATTCGCCCGTCGTCCCGCACGGCACCAGCCCGGTTGACCCTTCGGCAATCTGCCATTCAACGAACGCTGCAAACGCCTCGAAATCGACCGCACCGTCCTTGAACGGCGTCACCAGCGCCGGAATCGATCCCTGAAAATTCAAGCCGTTCACATTACCGTCCTCAAAGCCTTCACCCACAGCCCGCAACCGCCTAAGGCTGATGCAGTGTAACAGGGTAGCGAGACTGATATGGAGCGCCGGCGCGTCTTGGCAAGCAATGTCTTTGCAACAACACTCTTGCTGCTCATCAGCGCAGCCCCCGTTCACGCCCAGATGGCAGACGGAATCCGCAGCTTCTACAACGGCCGCCTCGCCAATAACGCCGCCGGCCAATATGGCGGTTACGCCGGGGCGCCGCTCACCGGCGTCAATGCCAGCCCCATCCTCGAATCCCTCGTCACCTGGGATCGCCTGCGCCGCGACACCTACACCCCGGCCAACGGCGCAACCTTTGCCGAATACGCCCAATTCCTGCGCAAAAACCCCGATTGGCCGCAAAGCCTGACGATCCGCCGCCAGGCCGAAAAACTCATCGACGAAACCGTCCCTGCCCCCGATCGCATCGCCTATTTCAAGCAATTCCCAGCGCTCTCCGCGCTCGCCAAGCTCCGCCTTGCCGAGGCGCAACTCTCCGTCGGCCGCAACAGCGATGCCCGCGATACCGCCCGCGACGCCTGGGATTCCGCCGGCCTCGACGCCGTCGCCGAATCGCAACTTCTCTCGCTCTTCGAACGTGACCTCAAACCGGACGATCACATCTCCCGCGCAGATCGCCTCCTATGGTCCGGCCAAACCACTGCCGCCGGCCGCTTGCTACCGCGCATGGACTCCGAACGCCGCGCCTGGCTCCTCGCTCGCATTGCGCTGCGCACCAACGCCCCAGATGCCGCTGCCCGCCTCGCCGATGTCCCTTCCTCCCTGCGCGACGACCCCGGGTTGATCCTCGATCGCGCCCTCAACCTGCGTCGCCGCGGCGATCTGTCGGGCGCCCAGGCCCTGCTGGCGGGCACCAACACCGCGCCGACAAAGCTCCTCGATCCCGAACTCTGGCTGAAATCCCGCCTCGATTTCGCACGAACTGCATGGCGCGCCAACAATTACGACACCGCATACCGCATCGCCGCCCGCCACAATGCCTTCCCGCCAGGCCGCCCGGTCTCCGAACGCTCGTTGGGCGAACGCCAGGCCTATATCGACAGCGAATTCCTCGCCGGTTGGCTGGCCTTGCGCAAACTCGGCCGCGCGCCCCAGGCCCAGACGCACTTCCAGAACGTCCGCGCCGCCGCCCTCACGCCATTAAGCCAGACTCGTGGTGACTATTGGACCGGCCGCGCCGCCGAAATCGCCGGCCGCCAGGGCGACGCCAAATCCGCCTTTGAAGCAGCCGCGACGCATTTCGACTATTTCTACGGGCAACTCGCTTCCGAACGCCTCGGTCGCCCCTTGGCCATAAAGCGCACCGCCCCCATCCCGGTCTCCGCCGACAAGGTCGCCGCCTTTCGCAACGATCCGCTGGTCCGCGCCACCTTTGCCTTGGGGGATCTCGGCGACCGTCAGCGCCAGGCGATTTTCCTGCGCGCCCTCGCAGATCGCGCCGAAACCCTCACCGATCAGGCGCTTGTCGCCAGCCTCGCCAAACCCCTGAACCGCCCCGATCTTGGCGTCTTCGCCGGCAAGGCCGCCCGCAGTGATGGCGAGCTGGCGCTGCTCGATGCCGCCTTCCCCACCCTTGACCTCCCCGCCAACCTCAGCCCCAGCTGGACGATGATCCATGCCATCACCCGGCAGGAAAGCCAGTTCGACAAAAGCATCGTCTCGTCGGCCAATGCCAAGGGCCTGATGCAGCTCCTTCCCGGCACCGCCGCCGAACAGGCCGGCAAGATTGGCCTGCCGGCCTCAACCGAGCGCCTGACCACCGATCCCATCTACAATGTCACCCTGGGCTCGGCCTATTTCAACCGGCTAAAGGACAATTTTGCCGGCAGCCACGTCCTCGCCGTCGCCGGCTACAACGCCGGCCCCGGCAATGTCCGCAAATTCCTCGCCGCCAATGGCGACCCGCGCGCCGGGGAGGACATAATCGACTGGATCGAAGCCATCCCGCTCTCCGAAACCCGCAACTATGTGCAGCGCGTCCTCGAAAACGCCGTGGTCTATGATCTGCTGCACCCGCAAACCGCCGTCATGCCAACCGCCAACCGCCTCAGCGCCTATCTCGGCAAACGAACACCGGGTTAACAAGTAAATTGTCATGCCAGCGCAGGCTGGCATCCAGCCTTCGTGCAACAACCGGTCAGTTGACACCGGCGGCGAAACTGGAAGCCAGTCTGCGCTGGCACCGCAATCCCTACAGATCAAGCTTCACGCCCAGCGCTTTCTCCGCCGCCGCCCGCACCGCCGGGTCCGCTGGCGGATAATTCAGATCCACCCCCTCACCCAGCGCCGCAACTACCGCCTCCAACCCCCTGATCCGCGCCCATTTCTTGTCATTGGCGGCAATCACCGTCCACGGCGCCAGCTTGGTCGAAGTCTGGTCGAACATCTCCTCATAGGCATCAAGATACGCCTCGCGCATCGACCGGTTGTGATAATCCTCCAGCCCGGTCTTCCACCGCTTCCACGGCGTTTCAATCCGCTCCTTCAGGCGCTTGTCCTGCTCCTTCTGGGTGATGTGCAGGAACAGCTTCACGATCCGCGTGCCATCGGCAATGTGCATCGCCTCAAACACGTTGATCTCGTCATACGCCCGTCGCCAAACCGGCTCGGCTGTAAAATTGTCAACGCGTTCGACAAGAACCCTGCCATACCATGTGCGGTCGAACACCGCGATCTCGCGGCACCCCGGCAGCCGTTGCCAGAACCGCCACAGATAATGATGCTCCGCTTCCTGCTTGGTCGGCGCGCCAATCGACCAGACTTTGGCATATCGCGGATCAAGCGGACCCACCATCCGCTGGATCAACCCGCCCTTGCCCGCGGCGTCCCAGCCCTCGATGGCAATGACCGCCTTCAACCCCTGGTTGATATACGCCGCCTGAATCAGCTCGATCTGATGCTGAAGCTCAACCAACCGCTTCTCATAGACCTCGCGATCCAGATCCTCATCGCGTTCGAAATCGTCGAGATTTATGCTGCTCATACCATACCGTAGCATCCCCGCGCGTTGCGGGGGAGAGGTCAGTCCACCACCCGGATATGCAACTCCCGCAGCTGCTTCAACGTCGCAATCCCCGGCGCGTTCATCATCAGGTCCTCGGCCTTCTGGTTCATCGGGAACACGACAACCTCGCGGATATTCGGCTCATCGGCGATCAACATGACCATCCGGTCCACCCCCGGTGCGGACCCGCCATGCGGCGGCGCCCCGAATTTGAAGGCATTGATCATGCCGGCAAAATCCCGGTCGACATCCTCGCGACTGTACCCGGCAATCTCGAACGCCTTGTACATGATCTCCGGCCGATGGTTGCGGATCGCCCCCGACGACAATTCCACGCCATTGCAAACAATATCATATTGATACGCCAGAATATCGAGCGGATTCATCGTCTCCAACGCTTCCAGCTCGCCCTGCGGCATCGAAAACGGGTTGTGACTGAAATCGACCTTCTTGGCGTCCTCGTCATACTCGAACATCGGGAAATCGACGATCCAGCAGAATTTGAACACGTTCTGCTCGATCAAGCCCAGGTCCGTCCCCACCTTGGTGCGCGCTAGCCCGGCCAGCTTGGCGGCCTTGCCCACCACATCGGCGGCAAAGAATACCCCGTCATCCGGCCCCAGGCCCAGATCGGAAATCAACGCCGCCGTCGCCTCGGGCCCCAGGTTCTTGGCAATCGGCCCGCCCGGCTCGCCGCTCTTGATGTTCATGTACCCAAGCCCGGCCCAACCCTCGGCCCGCGCCCAATCATTCATCCCGTCAAAGAAACTGCGGGCCTTCAACCCGGCTCCCGGCGCCGGTATCGCCCGCACGACCGCACCGCCCTCAACCATCCGCGCAAAGATCCCAAAGCCCGACCCGCGGAAATGCTCGGTCACATCCCTGATCTCGATCGGGTTGCGCAAATCCGGCTTGTCATTGCCATATTTCAACATCGATTCCGCATAGGCAATCCGCGGAAATGCCCCCTGCGTCACCGCCCAGGGCGCCCGCCCGCCAAAGGCCGAATATTCCTCGAACACGCCCGCCAGAACCGGCTCAATCGTTGCAAAAACATCGTCTTGCGTCACAAAGCTCATTTCGAAATCGAGCTGGTAAAACTCCCCCGGCGACCGATCCGCCCGTGCATCCTCATCGCGGAAACACGGCGCAATCTGGAAATACCGGTCAAACCCGGCGACCATCAACAGCTGCTTGAACATCTGCGGCGCCTGCGGCAACGCATAGAATTTGCCCGGATGCACACGGCTCGGCACCAGATAATCGCGCGCACCCTCCGGCGATGAAGCCGTCAAAATCGGTGTCTGAAACTCGGTGAAGCCCTGCTCGATCATCCGCCGCCGCAGGCTGGCAATCACGCCCGACCGCAGCATCATGTTCGCGTGCAACCGCTCACGCCGCAGATCCAGAAAGCGATATTTCAGCCGAATATCCTCAGGGTATTCGGCATCGCCCGCCACCGGCAACGGCAATTCGATCGCTGCCGATTGCACCGTTACCACCGCCGCCCGCACTTCGATATCGCCGGTCGCCAGATTGGCATTCACCGCCCCGCCCTCGCGCACCACCACATCGCCAGTGATCGTCACCACCGATTCGACCCGTGCCCGATCCAGCGTCTCGAACGCCGGCGATGTCGGGCCGACCACGATCTGCGTCAGCCCGAAATGGTCGCGCAAATCGATGAACAGTACTCCGCCATGATCGCGCTTGCGGTGAATCCAGCCCGACAGTCGAACGGTCTCCCCGGCGTGCTGGCCACGAAGTTCAGCGCAATTATGAGTGCGATAGGCGTGCATGGAACAATCTCGAATGGAAAACACGGATGTCTGGAATGGCGCGGGTGACACACGCCGGGCAGCAATTTGTCAAGTCAGACCGCCACGCGCCCACGGATACGCCCGCAACGCCTCGCCATCCTGCCTGGCCTGCGCCAGCGCCACATAACCATCCGGCCGCACCAGATACGCCGCATCCCGCATCAGCCCGGCACGCTCCGCCGCCGCACACCAGACAAAAACGTGGAGCGTCACACCCATCGCCTCCACCACCGCCGCAAATTCCGGCGTCACCACCCCATAAACATGCACCTGCCAGGCCATCGCCCGCAACGGCGCAAAATTGTCGGCACCCTCGCACACCGCCCAGGGCAAGCGGTCCCCGCCAGCCACGCCACCTGCCGATCCGCCACTCAGCAGGCTCTCGCGATAATTGATGCGCACTTGCGACACGGCCCGAAACATCGCCCGCCTTACCGGCGCAAATCCCGTCAACAACGGCAGCACATACGAAAACACCCAGCTCCGCACCAATCGCCCGCCCAATCCGGCGCCTGTCACCGCTTCAAACGCCCGATCGGTGGTGGCCACCAGCGTCCGCGCAAAGGCAATCCGCTCCACCTCATAACTGTCGAGCAACGCCGCCGGCGCCGTGCCCGCCACCACAGCCGCCAGCTTCCACGCCAGATTGACGGCATCCCCGATGCCGGTGTTCATGCCCTGTCCACCCGCAGGGCTGTGGATATGCCCGGCATCTCCCGCCAGGAAACAGCGCCCGACGCGAAAATGCGCCGCCACCCGATGATGGACGCGATACGTCGAAAACCAGTTCACCCGATTGACGGCAATGCCGAGCAACGGCTCAACCTCGCCCCGAATATCCTCAAAATCGACGTCATCGCGCGTGATCCCCGGCCGCACCGCACCGATCAACCGGTGCCCGCCGCTCGATCGCACCGGCATCAACAACGCAAAGCTGCCAACGCCCAGATTGATGCAGATATCCGTGCCCACGCTTTCCGCCAATTCCACATCGGCGACATAAAACAGCTGCTCATACGTACCACCCGGGAAATCCAGCCCCAGGCTCTCCCGCACCTGGCTGCGTGCGCCATCGCAACCGCACACATGGGCGAAGCGCGCCGGCGCCCCGCCCAGCGTCGCGGTTACGCCTTCGTCATCCTGCGCAATCGCGTCCAGTCGCGTGTTCCATTCGACCGCCACACCCGCCTCGGCCAACCGCGCCACCAAAAACCGCTCATGATCATCCTGGGGATAGCAAAGCACGAACGGATAAGGGCTGATGCCCGCGCCGATATTTCCAAACCGCAACCGTGCCACATCCTTGCCGCGCTTGCGCACCCGCAACACTTCCGCCTTCATCCCTCCGCTTATCACCGCATCGGCAATCTCCATCTGGTCATAAAATTCCAATGTGCGCGTATGAACGGCAATCGCCCGCGACGCCTCCCCCGGCCCCGATCGCGCGTCGACAATGCGGAACCGCGTCCCATGCCGCGCCAACCGCAATGCCAGTACCAGACCCGTCGGCCCCGCACCGACGACAAGGATTGGCGGCGCAGGCATCGCAGCAGCTCCAACCAGTAGAAACTGCGACTTTATACACACACAAGGCGGCGCTTTCCACGCACGTCTGGCGGAGACCGAAAAGGCGCTCTAAGACCCTTTTATGCTCATCCATCCCTTGGTAACCGATACCGAAACCCTTACCGCCCTTTGCGAACGCCTCTCGCAGGCAGACTTCGTCACGGTCGACACCGAATTCATGCGCGAAAGCACCTATTATCCAGACCTGTGCCTGGTACAGGTCGCCAGCCCTGACGAAGCCGCCGCCATCGATCCCAAGGCGCCGGGCATCGATCTCGCCCCCCTGCTCAAACTCCTCGTCGAGGATGAAGTGCTCAAGGTTTTCCACGCCGGCGGCCAGGACCTTGAAATCATTTACAATCTCACCGGCCGCACCCCCACGCCGCTGTTCGACACGCAAATCGCCGCCATGGCACTCGGGCTGGGCGAACAGATCGGCTACACAAACCTCGTCGCTGCCTATTCCGGCGTCCAGATCGACAAGGGCGCCCGCTTCACCGATTGGGCCCGCCGGCCTTTGAACGACCGGCAACTCGATTACGCCATCGGCGATGTCACCCATCTCGCCGCCTTGTTCCCCAAAATGGTCGATAAACTCCGTCGGACCGGTCGTGGCGGCTGGCTCGATGATGAAATGGCCCGCGCCTGCGACCCGGCAACCTATGCCAACGACCCGGAAAAAGCCTGGACCCGGCTCCGCTTGCCCAGCCGCAAGGCCGATGTGCTCGGCCGGCTAAAGGCCCTCGCCCGCTGGCGCGAACTGGAGGCGCAGGACAAGGACGTGCCGCGCGGTCGCATCGTCAAGGACGAAACGCTCGGCGATCTCGCCGGCAGCCCGCCGCGCAGCCAGGCCGACCTCGCCAAGGTCCGCGGGCTCTCGGCCGCATGGGCCGGCAATGCCATCGGAGATCGTCTCATCCGTTGCCTGCAAACCGCCGAGCCCCTGCCCACCGACGAAATGCCGCTGCGCGAACCACAACGCCCCGGCCTGTCCTCCGAAAGCGCGCTGATCGCCGATCTTCTCAAGCTGCTGCTGAAAATCCGCAGCAAGGAAAGCGGCGTCGCTCCGCGTCTCATCGTCCGCGGCGACGATCTCGATGCACTCGCCGCCGGCGTCCGTGATGGCCTGCCCGTCCTCGATGGCTGGCGCCGCGAAATCTTCGGCGATGATGCCCTGGCGCTTGTCGAGGGAGACCTCGGCTTCGTCGTCAAGGAAGGCAAACTCACGATGACACGCCTGAACGCCACCCAGAACTGACCAAGCGGAGGTTCCAGCGATGACCACTTCATCAGGACGTCTCGCCGGCAAGATCGCCCTCATCACCGGCGGCGCCCGCGGCATGGGGGAGGCTCATGCACGCCGCTTCCTCGCTGAAGGCGCGCACGTCGTCATCGCCGACATCCTTGACGAAGCAGGCGCCGCCCTCGCTGCCGAACTCGGCGCCAACGCCCGCTTCGTCCATCTGGATGTCAGCAGTCCCGATGATTGGGCCGCCGCCGTCGCGCTCTGCGTCGGCGAATTCGGCGGTCTCCACATCCTCGTCAACAACGCCGGCATCTTCGGCGGCGCGGCGCTCGTCGATCACCCGCTCGACATGTGGCACCGCATGATCGCGGTCAACCTCACCGGCGTCTTCCTCGGCATCCGCGCCGCCACTCAGGCAATGATTGCCAGCGGCGGCACCTCGATCATCAACATCTCCTCGGTCGCCGGACTGCGCGGTGCCGCCGGCGGCTCGGCCTATGTCGCTTCCAAATTCGGCGTCCGCGGCCTCACCAAATCGGTCGCCGTCGAACTCGCCCCCTTCGGCATTCGCTGTAATTCGGTCCACCCCGGCATCATCGACACGCCGATGGCAGAAAACCTCAACACCCAGGGCTATGATTACCCGCTTGGCCGCATGGCCCGCTCCGAAGAAGTCACCAACATGGTGCTCTATCTCGCCAGCGACGAATCAAGCTATTCCACCGGCAGCGAATTCATCGTCGACGGCGGCCTTACCATGGGCGGCATCTCGCCCACCCGCGGCAACGGTTGATGCGCACGATCGACCGCCGCCAATTCGCCCAACTCACCGCGCTGCTTACCGCCGCGCCAGCCCTTGCACGCACTCCAGCGCCGCTTGATCTCACGGCTGCCGTCCTCGCCGCCGAACGCACCGCCGGCGGCCGCATTGGCCTCACCGTCCACGACACCGCCACCGGGCGTCGGTTCAGCCACCGCGGCGACGAACGCTTTCCGATGGCGAGCACCTTCAAGGCGTTGCTGGTCGCCGCAATCCTCGAAAGGGTCGATCAGGGCCACGACAGCCTCGATCGCGCCATCCCCATCGCCAAACGCGACATCATCAGCAACTCGCCAACGTCGGAAAAGCACATCGGCGGCACCGCCACCGTCGCCGAATTGTCAGAAGCCACCATCATCTACAGCGACAACACCGCCGCCAACCTCCTCCTCCCCGCCGTCGGCGGCCCCGCCGGCTTCACCGCCTGGCTCCGCCGCATCGGCGATCCCGCAACCCGCCTCGACCGCATCGAACCAATGATGAGCGAAGCCAGGCCCGGCGACCCCCGCGACACCACCACCCCCGACGCCGTCGCCGCAACCTGGGAACGCATCCTCCTCGGCAACATCCTCACCCCCGCCAGCCGCAACCAACTCACCGCATGGCTGATCGCCAACACCACCGGCGACTCCCGCCTGCGCGCCGGCCTCCCCAAAACCTGGAGAATCGGCGACAAGACCGGCACCGGCGACAACGGCACCGTCAATGATATCGCCATCGCCTGGCCCACCCGCGCCGTCAAAGGCCCGGTGTTCATCGCCAGCTTCATCAACGGCGGCATCGCGCCATCGGAGATGCTCTACAAAACCCACGCCGACCTCGCCCGCGCGATCGCGGCCGCCATCGCGTAGTCCGAACATTCGCTTGACCCCTCGCCAAACGCCCCTATGAGCGGCGGCGGGCCACGCGGTCCCAACGCCGCGCGAGCTCTCTGTAAGGAGAGAATATGACTACACGTCCTACCACGCGCCCCAAACGCGCGCATTTTTCATCCGGCCCCTGCGCCAAACGCCCGGGCTGGAACGCCTCCCAACTCGCAACCGAATCGCTCGGCCGCTCGCACCGGTCCAAGATCGGCAAAACGCGTCTCAAGCTCGCCATCGACTTGACCCGCGAAATCCTGAACGTCCCCAGCACCCATCGCATCGGCATCGTCCCCGCTTCCGACACCGGCGCCTATGAAATGGCAATGTGGAGCCTGCTCGGCGCCCGCCCCGCCACCATGCTCGCCTGGGAAAGCTTCGGCGAAGGCTGGGTCACCGACGCCGTCAAGCAGCTCAAGATCGACGCCGACGTGGTCACCGCTCCCTATGGCGAACTGCCGGACCTCACCCGCATCGACCAGAGCCGCGACATCGGTTTCACCTGGAACGGCACCACGTCGGGCGTCCGCGTCCCCAATGGGGACTGGATCCGCGACGATCGCGAAGGCCTCAACCTCGTCGATGCCACCTCCGCCGTGTTTGCGCAGGACATCCCCTGGGCCAAAATCGATGTCCTCACCTACAGCTGGCAAAAGGTCCTCGGCGGCGAAGGCGGCCACGGTGTCCTCATCCTCGGGCCGCGCGCCGTCGAGCGCCTCGAAAGCTACACCCCCGCCTGGCCACTGCCCAAAATCTTCCGCCTGACCAGCAAGGCCAAGCTCATCGAAGGCATCTTCACCGGCGAAACCATCAACACTCCGTCGATGCTCGCCGTCGAGGACTATATCGACGCGCTGGAATGGTCGAAACACATCGGCGGCCTGCCCGAACTCATGGCCCGCGCCGATGCCAACGCCACCGCCCTCAACAACTGGGTCTATCGCACCCCCTGGATCGAAAACCTCGCCAAGGTCCCGGCAACCCGCTCGAATACCAGCGTCTGCCTCACTCTCCCCGGCACTTCGGAGGAGCAGGTCAAAGCCATGGTCTCGCTGCTCGACAAGGAAGCCGTCGCCTATGACATCGGTGCCTATCGCGACGCCCCTCCCGGGCTGCGCATCTGGTGCGGCGCCACCGTCGACACCGCCGACATCGAGGCCCTGACCCATTGGCTCGACTGGGCCCACGCCGAAGTCACCGCCTGACGCTTCTCCCCTCCCACTTGCGGAAGGGGCCAGGGTTGGGGAAGTCGCAAGACATCCAGAATCCCACCCCACATCATTCCCATCCCCAACCCCTGCAACCGGCAGGGGAACCGAGGAACCGCCACCATGCCCAAAGTCCTCATCTCCGATCAAATGTCCCCCAAGGCCGCCGAAATCTTCCGCGCCCGCGGTATCGAAGTCGATGAAATCACCGGCCTGTCGAAAGACGAACTCATCAAGATCATCGGCAATTACGACGGTCTCGCCGTACGCAGCGCAACGAAAGCCACCAAAGACGTCATCGCCGCCGCCTCCAATCTCAAGGTCATCGGCCGCGCCGGCATCGGCGTCGACAATGTCGACATTCCCGCCGCATCCGGTGCCGGCATCGTTGTCATGAACACCCCCTTCGGCAACAGCATCACCACCGCCGAACACGCCATCGCCCTCATGTTCGCCCTCGCCCGCCAACTCCCCGAAGCCGATGCGTCGACGCAAGCTGGCAAATGGGAAAAGAACCGCTTCATGGGTGTCGAGCTCACCGCCAAGACCCTCGGCCTCATCGGCGCCGGCAACATCGGCAGCATCGTCGCCGATCGCGCCCTTGGCCTCAAGATGAAGGTCATCGCCTTTGATCCCTTCCTCACCCCCGAACGCGCCGAGCACATGGGCGTCACCAAGGTCACCCTCGATGAGCTCCTCGCCCACGCCGATTTCATCACCCTGCACACGCCGCTGACCGACAGCACCCGCAACATCCTGTCGGCCGAGAACCTCGCCAAGACCAAGCCCGGCGTCCGCATCATCAATTGCGCCCGCGGTGGCCTCATCGACGAAGCCGCCCTCAAGGCCGGGCTCGATTCCGGCCACATCGGCGGCGCCGCCCTCGACGTGTTCGTCGAAGAACCCGCCAAGGCCAGCCCGTTGTTTGGCACCCCCAACTTCATCTCCACACCCCACCTCGGCGCCAGCACGGATGAAGCCCAGGTCAATGTCGCCATCCAGGTCGCCGAGCAAATGTCGGACTTCCTGCTCACCGGCGGCGTCACCAACGCCCTCAACGTGCCATCGCTCAGCGCCGAGGAAGCCCCGCGGCTGCGCCCCTATATGCAACTCGCGGAACGGCTCGGCAGCCTCGTCGGCCAACTCGTCACAGATGGCATCAAGGGCGTAAAGGTCGAAGTCGAAGGGGCCGCCGCCGCCCTCAACATCAAGCCGATCACCGCCGCCGTCCTCGCCGGCCTGATGCGCACCCATTCGGACACCGTCAACATGGTCAACGCGCCATATCTGGCCCGCGAACGCGAAATCGAAATCGCCGAGGTTCGCCACGAACGCGAGACCGATTACCACACGCTGGTCCGCGTCACCGTGAAAACCCCCGATGGCGAGCGCAGCGTCGCCGGCACCCTGTTCGGCATGACCAAGCCGCGCCTCACCGAAATCTTCGGCATCACCGTCGAGGCCGATCTCAACGGCCGCATGCTCTACATCGTCAACGAGGACAAACCCGGTTTCATCGGCCGCCTGGGCAGCACCCTTGGGGAGGCCGGCGTCAACATCGGCACCTTCCACCTCGGTCGCCGCGACGAGCGCGGCGAAGCCGTCCTCCTGCTCTCCGTCGACGAAGCCATCCCCGATCCGCTTCTCGCCAACATCTGCCAACTCCCCGGCGTCAAAACCGTCAAAGCCCTGGTCTTCGCTTAAACCCCTCTCCCCCTGCGGGAGAGGGCGACTCGCGGCCTTTGCCGCGAGCGGGGTGAGGGGTAATACCCACCGGCAACAAACACGGAAGAACCAATGATCCCCCCCGGCCTCCTCCCCGAAGGCTTGCGTGACCGCCTCCCCCCCCAAGCGGAGGCCACCGCCGCGCTCGTCCGCAGCCTCACCGCCAGCTTTGCCAGCTATGGCTATGAACGCGTGCAACCCCCGCTCGTCGAATACGAAGAGTCCCTCGGCTCGCGCCTCGGCGGCGCCGCTCGCCGCGAACTCCTGCGCTTCACAGATCCCGTCAGCCAGCACACCCTCGCCCTGCGGTCGGACATCACCGGCCAGGTCGGCCGCATCGCCGTCAC
>JANPEP010000029.1:0-7770 GCA_031422995.1 Polymorphobacter sp.
AAGGTGCCAACATCGTCGCCCAGATCGCGCTGCGCGGCAACGGCATCCTCATGGCCTGGCGCGGCACCGTCCACCCGTTCAAGTTCAAGCCCAGCTGGACCGAAATCGACACCGCGCCCTGGGACGTCCAATGGGCAAAAATCTCCGATCCGGCCTGGAAAGCCAAGCTGCTCGCCGAAGCCGATGTCATCCCAGAATCCGATGTCCAGGCGCTGCTTTATGCCGTCGCCATGGGCTTCCACCTCCACTATGAAATGGACAGGGATTTCGACTACGAGCCGACCCAATCGCAAACCATCGCTGCCCGCGCCGCCGCAGCAGGGGTCAGCCCGGCCGAATATACCTACGACCTGCTGACTGCAAACCAGGGCACCGGCTTCATCTACTTCCCCATCCTCAACTATGCCGATGGCAACCTCGATTTTGTCGAAGGCCTGCTCCACCGCGACGACATCGTCATCTCGCTGTCGGATGGCGGCGCGCATTGCGGCACCATCTGCGACGCCGCCTCCCCCACTTTCCTGCTTCAACATTGGGTGCGGGATCGCAAGCGCGGCACCGTCACCATCGAAAACGCCATCAAGCGCCAATGCAGCGACACCGCGCGCCTCTATGGCATGAACGACCGCGGGCAACTGGTGCCCGGCATGCTCGCCGATATCAACCTCATCGACATGCCCCGCCTGAAACTCGGCGCCCCCTGGATGGCCTTCGATCTCCCCGCCGGCGGCAAGCGCCTGCTGCAAAAGGCCGATGGCTATGTCGCCACCATCAAAAGCGGCACCATCACCTTCAAGGAAGGCATCATGACCGGCGCACTCCCCGGCATCCTCGTCCGCGGGCCCCAGGCCCAACCGGCAATGGCGCTTGCGGCGGAATAAGCCCCGGCACCTTTGCGGCGCAAAATCGCCGGCTTGCAGCTTCAAGTCGCGCCTCGCATAGTCGGTTCACCATAGGGGGAACCAATATGCAGCGCCTTGCCATGGCTCTTGTTGCCACTGCCTTTGCAACGGCGGCCATTGCCAAGGCACCTTCCACCGCACGCAACGAAGCCCGCACCCTGCCCGGCCTCGCCGCGCCAGGTGAAATCGTCATCGATAGGTCCGGCATCCCCCACATCTACGCCGCCAACGCCCGCGATGCCTTCTTCCTCCAGGGCTATGCCGCCGCCCGCGACCGCCTCTGGCAGATCGACCTGTGGCGCAAGCGCGGCCTTGGTCGCCTGTCCGCCAGCTTCGGCCGCAACTTCGAAGACCAGGACCGTGCCGCCCGGCTGTTCCTTTATCGCGGCGACATGGCCGCCGAATGGGCCGCCTATCCACCCGAAGCCAAAGGCTGGACCGAGGCGTTCGCCGCCGGCATCAACGCCTTTGTCGCCGACATCGGCAACGGCCGCCAACCGATGCCGGCCGAATTCACCGAAACCCAATCAAGTCCCGAACGCTGGACCGCCGAGGACATCGTCCGCATCCGCACCAACGCGCTCGCCAGCAACATCACCGCCGAAGTGGCCCGCGCCCAATCGCTGTGCGCCGGCGGCCTGAAATATGAACCGCTGCGCCGCAAGCTTGAGCCCGCCCACGCCATCATCGTGCCTGCAGGGCTGGACCCCTGTGTCGTCAAACCCGACGTGCTCAAGACCTACAATCTCGCCACCGCCGGCGTCAGCTTCGCCAACGGCTTTGTGCGCTCCGCTGCCGCGAATCCCGATGACGACAGCCGCGAAGGCTCCAACAACTGGGTCATCGCCCCCGGTCGCAGCGCCACCGGCCGCGCCATCCTCGCCAATGATCCGCACCGCGATCACGCCGTGCCGTCGCTGCGTAGCATCGTCCATCTCGAAGCACCCGATCTCCACATCGCCGGCGCCGGCGAACCGGCGTTGCCGGGCATCAGCTTTGGCCATAACCAGGATGTCGCTTGGGGCCTGACCATTTTCGCCATGGACCAGCAGGACCTGATCGTCGCCAGCCCCGATGAACCGGTGACGACGATCCGCGAAACCTTGGATGTGAAGGGTTCAGGGCCCAGCACGATCACCCTGTCGTTCACCCGCCAAGGCCCGGTCATCCACAAGGATGATGATGGCCGGATTTTCGTCCTCCGCGCCACCTGGGATCGCCCCGGCGCCTCGGCCTATTTCAACGCCGCCTGGCTGTTCCGCGCCAAAACCTGGGACGATTTCACCAAGGCGCGAGACCATTGGGGCGCGCCGCCACTCAACCTGGTCTATGCCGATACAAAGGGTGACATTGGCTGGGCCGCCGCCGGCTTCGCGCCTGTCCGCGGTGCTGCCGACGGCCTGTCACCCGTGCCGAATGACGCCGCCAGCCAATGGCGCGGCCTGCTCGATCCGGCACTGCTGCCCAGCCTGAAAAATCCTGCAAATGGATGGTTCGCAACAGCCAATGAAATGAACCTGCCCACCGGTTTCCCGTCCGAAACCCGCCGCATCGCCTATGAATGGGCCGATCGTTCGCGCATCGATCGCATATCGGCCGTGATCGCCGCCAAGCCGCAATTCAGCCTGGTCGATGCGATGGACCTGCAAAACGATGAACATTCGCCGCTCGCCCGCCGTGCCGTCAGACTGCTGGCCGGCCGCACCAGCAAAGATCCCGATGCCGCCGCCGCGCTGGCGCTGTTGCAAGGCTGGGATGGCCATCTGACCGCCGACAGCGCAGCCGCCGCGCTGTATGAAGTCTGGCTGGCCCGCCACCTCGTCCCCGCCGCCCTCGCCGCGCTCGTCCCCGAAACCGCACAGCCGGCCTTTGCAAAGTCCGATCCCGTCGCCGTCATCGGTGTGCTCGAAAGCCCAGGCACCTTTCCCGGCGCCAAATCCGCCTCCACGCGTCAGACAATCCTCGAAACCTCGCTCGCCGCCGCCTGGCGCGACGTCCGCAAGCAAATGGGCCCGGACTATCGAAAATGGAACTGGGGGTCGCTCCACCGCGCCAACTTCACGCCAGCGATGTTCGTTCCCGGCCGCGCCCCCGAACAGACCATCGGCCCGCTCGCCATCGGCGGCTCGGGTTCAACGCCAAAGGCCGCCAGCCACCGCGGCGACAGCTATAATGTCGCTGCCGGCGCCTCGGTCCGCATAGTCCTCGATGTGGGCGCATGGGACAACAGCGTCATCATCAACACCCCTGGCCAATCGGGTGATTTCACCAGCAGCCACTATCGCGACCTGTTCCCGCTCTGGGCCGCCGGCCGCTACGTCCCCTTCCGCTGGACTCGCGACGCCGTCCTTCGCGACGCCGAAACCATCATCACCGCCACGCCCTGACTCCCTCCCCTCGCTGTGGGGAGGGCGACTCGGCGCCAGCCGAGCGGAGTGGGGGTTACGCACTTCGCCAAACGCATCCCCTAACCATCTCCGGCAATCGCCTGCCACACCCCCACGGCCACCGCCGCCGCCGTATCTGCTCGCAGGATTCGCGGCCCCAGCGAAACCGCCACCGCCCCCGGCACCGCGCGGATCATCGCCCGCTCCTCCGGCGTAAACCCGCCCTCCGGCCCGATCAAAATGCCCACCGGCGGCGCCATCCCGCGAAACGCCACGGCGAGGCTTGCCCCACCGGTCTCATCGGCAAACACCAGAGTCCGCCCGGCAGGCCACACCTTCAGCAACGCCGCCAAACCAATTGGCTCAACCACGTCCGGCAACGCCGTCCTTCCGCACTGCTCCGCCGCCTCGACCATATGCGCCCTCAGCCGGTCCAGATTGAGCTTGTCCACCACCGTCCGCCGCGTCAGCACCGGCACGAACCGCGCCACCCCCAGTTCGCACGCCTTTTCCGCCACCCAATCGATGCGCCCCCGCTTCAGTGGCGCTGCACACAACCACAAATCCGGCACCACCTCCTGGGGCGCAGATTGCGCCACCAGTTCCGCCACCACCGCCTTGCGCCCCACCGACACCAGCCGCGCCGCCCATTCGCCATTCGCCCCGTCGAACAGCCGCACCACATCCCCCACCTGCCGCCGCATCACCTGCGCCAGATAATGTGACTGCGGCACCGGCAAGGTCACCACTGCCCCCAGCACCAGCGGCACCTCGACATAAAGCCGCGGCGTGGTTGACAGATCGGGCAGGTTTTCGCTCATGGCCGCGTGGCTAGCACGCAACCCGAACCAGAGGCGACCCCAGACGCCGCAGGCGAAGCCGGAGGCGCAACGCCAGACGCCGCAGGCGAAGCCGGAGGCGCAACGCCAGACGCCCAGTCCAGCTGGATCGACAGCCTCCCCGCGCCCATCCGCCCCTATGCCCGCCTCGCCCGCCTCGATCGCCCTGCCGGCTCCTGGCTGCTGTTCTGGCCCTGCGCCTGGGGTGTCGCCCTCGCCGATGGCCTCGTCGCCGATGGCGCGCTCCTCCTGTGGTTCGGCCTCGGCAGCCTCGCCATGCGCGCCGCCGGCTGTGTGTGGAACGACATCATCGACCGCGATCTCGATGCACAAGTCGCCCGCACTCGCGCCCGCCCGATCGCCAGCGGGCAAATTTCGGTCAAACGCGCCCTCGCCTTCGCCATCGCGCTCTCCTTCATCGGCCTCCTCGTCCTCCTCCAACTGCGCCCCGCCGCCCAACTCACGGCGCTGGCCGCCATCGGCCTCGTCGCCGGCTATCCCTTCATGAAACGTCTCACCTGGTGGCCCCAGGCCTGGCTCGGCCTCACCTTCAACTGGGGCGCTCTGGTCGGTTACATCGCCATCACCGAACCCAGCGCCGCCATGGCGCTGCTCTACGCCGGCGGCATTGCCTGGACCCTCGGCTACGACACCATCTACGCCCTGCAAGACATCGAGGACGACGCCATGGCTGGCATCAAATCCTCCGCCCGTGCGCTGGGTCCCCGCGCCCGCGCCGGCGTCGCTGCCTTCTACGCCGCCGCCCTCGCGCTCTGGGCCAGCGCGTTCTGGCTCACCCGCCATGATCCGCTTGCCCCCCTCGCCCTTCTGCCGCTCGCCATGCATTTCACATGGCAAGTCGCCCGCCTCGCCGACACCAGCCCGCAAAACGCCCTCGCGCTGTTCCGCAGCAACCGCAGCGCCGGGCTGCTGATGTTCGCTGCCTGCACCATCGTCGGCCTCAACCTGTAAATTTATGTAGCGACCGCTACGAATTCATGCTATTGATCTCCCACTCATCGGGAGAATCACCATGTCGGCTTTCTGGCGCAATTGGCTCAACCTCTGGTGCTGGGCCGTCGCTGCCTTCGGGCTTCTGCTCATCGGTGCGGGCTTCCCCGCCACCAGCGGCCCGACCGAAGCTCTGATCGCGCAGTTGCACAGCGGCGGCGCGCTCGAATTCGATGCTCCGCTGCATTTCAGCTTCGGCTTGATGGGCGCCCTCACCCTCGGCCTCGCCCTGCTCGTCGCCACCGGCGCCCGCGCTGCCGACGCCCTTGGTCCGCGCGGCCGGCCCATCTGGTCGATGCTGACCACGTCGCTCCTGGCCTGGTACGTCATCGACAGCATCATCTCGATCGCCAACGGCTTTGCGCTCAATGCCGTCTCGAACACGCTGCTGATGATCACCTTCCTCGCGCCCATCCTCGCCTCTGGCGTCCTGCGCCAACCCGCAACGGCCTGAATCCTCCAACGCCACCGTGCCTCAGGTGACAGACGCCGCCCCAGCCCCTAAGTCTGCGCCATGCTCACCGTTCCCCAGGCCATCGATCGTCTCCAATCCGCCCTCGCCGCGGCCAAATCTGCCGGCGCCGATGCCGCCGATGCCATGTACGTCGGCGACGGCTCGACCAGCGTTTCCGTCCGTCTCGGCAAGCTCGAGGACATCGGCCGCAGCGAAGGCGAAGAAATCGGCATCCGGGTCTTCATCGGCCAACAATCGGCCAGCGTCTCGTCGTCCGATCTGTCCCCCGCCGCCCTCGCCATTGCCGCTGAAAGGGCTGTCGCCATGGCAAGGCTGGCGCCGGAGGACAAATGGGCGGGCCTCGCCCCCGCCGATCGACTGCTCCGCACCGCCCTGCCCGATCTCGACATCGACGATGGCCAGGATCCCAGCGCCGAAAGCCTGCGCGACATGGCAATGGCCGCCGAGGACGCCGCCCGCGCCATTCCCGGCGTCACCAATTCCGAAGGCGGCGGCGCGTCGGCCGGCCGCGCCGTCACCGCGCTCGCCACCTCCACCGGGTTCGCCGGCGGCAAACGCTCGACCAGCTATGGCAGCTCCGCCAGCGTCCTCGCCGGCACCGGCGCCGACATGCAGCGCGACTATGCCTGGCACAGCGCCCGGCATTTCGCCGATCTAGAAGGCCCCGCCATCATCGGTGCCCGCGCCGGCAACCGCGCCATCCGCCGCCTCAATCCCATAAAGCTCGAAACCGCCGCCCTCCCCATTCTCTTCGATCCGCGCATCTCCTCATCGCTGATCGGGCATTTGGTCGGCGCCATCACCGGCAGCGCCATCACCCGCGGCACCAGCTTCCTCAAGGACGCCCTCGGTACCCAGGTCTTCGGTTCGAGCATCACCATCATCGATGATCCGCTGCTCCCCCGCGGCCTTCGCTCGCGTAGCTTCGACGGCGAAGGCCTGCCCACCCAGCGCAGCGCCCTCATCGAGAACGGCATGCTCACCGCCTGGCTTCTCGATGCCGCCAGTGCCCGGCAATTGGGCCTGCAACCGACCGGCCATGCCGCCCGCGGCACCTCGGGACCTCCCGGCGCAGGCGCGTCCAACCTCCATCTCGAACCCGGCACCAGCACCCCAGCCGAACTCATGGCCGGCATCAAACGCGGCTTCTACGTCACCGAACTGATCGGCATGGGCGTCAACGGCCTGACAGGTGATTACAGCCGCGGTGCCTCGGGCTTCCTCATCGAAGACGGCGAACTCACCGTCGCCGTCGCCGAAGTCACCATCGCCGGCAATCTGAAGGACATGTTCAAGGCCTTGATTCCGGCGAATGATCTGTCGTTCCGCCACGCCACCAACGTCCCGACCATCCGGATCGACGGGATGACCGTCGCCGGTGCCTAGCGCGGCGTCGCGAGCGCGCAAACTGCGCGCCGACAGGCGAAAGCTCGGCCGGGGAGGCAGTGCGGCCTTCGCGCACCGAACTTGTCCGACGTCAGCATGGGCTTTGCCCATGCCCCTGCCTTTCTAATGTCCAGCCCAGTGGCCAGTCTCGCCCGACGCCACGAAAGCGACCTCTCCGTCGCCGTCCGCGCCGCCCATGCCGCCGGCGAACTCGCGCTTCGCCATTTCCACGCCAAATCCGAATGGTGGGACAAGGCACCCGGCAACCCCGTCGGCATCGCCGATCTCGAATGCGATGCCTATCTCAAGGAACGCCTGATCGGCGCCCGTCCCGATGATGGCTGGCTGTCCGAAGAAACCACCGACACCGACGCCCGCCTCGGCAAACGCCGCGTTTGGGTCGTCGATCCCATTGATGGCACCCGGGATTTCATCCGCGGCCGCACCGGCTGGGCCGTCTCCGTCGCCCTTGTCGAAGATGGCGAAGTCACCGTCGCCGCTCTCGCCGCCCCGGCGCGCGGACAACTTTTCGCGGCGCTGAAGGGTCGCGGCAGCCAATGCAACGGCAAGCGCCTGCGGGTCAGCAGCCTCGCCACGCTGAATGGCATCCGCCTGCCCATCGACGCCGCCAACATGGCCGCCAGCTTCTGGCCCGAACCCTGGCCGGGCACGGCGGTCGAAAAACCCAACAGCCTGGCCCTGCGCATGGCAAAACTCGCGTCGAACGAAGCCGACGCCTGGATGGAAGGCCGGACCATCGCCGAATGGGA
>JANPEP010000030.1:0-40457 GCA_031422995.1 Polymorphobacter sp.
CGTCCGCACCCCGAACGGCCGCGCCAGCGCCATCGCCACCAACGGCGGCAGGGCCCCCGTCGTCACGATCACCTGCGGCCGCACCGTCCACAAGATCCCCACCATGTCCCACAGCGTCAGCGGCAACCGCCACCAATCCGCCCGCGACACATCGCGAAACACCAGCAACCGCGCCGGCGCCACATCCACCGCCGAGGCCGCGTGGACGGTCGCATAGGTCACCTCATGCCCCTCCCACGCCGGCCGCAACCGCAGCAATTGCACGAAATGGCCACCGCCCGAGGCAATGGCGAGAATGCGCTTGGGTTTCGTCACTATGCCGCGACCGCCAACCCGGCCATCGCCTCCATCGCCAGCGTATAACTCCGCTTCCGCGTGTCATGGTCGTGCAGGATGTTGACCAGCATCACCTCGTCCGCACCATATTCCGCCGCCGCCGCAATCAACCCTGTCCGCACCGTTTCCCGTGACCCGGCAACCACCCGCCGTCCGGCCCGCGGCTGCGACAATTCCGGCCGATCCGCCAGCCATGCCAGCGCCGTCTCCGGGTCGGGCACCGCGATCGATCGCCCCATCAACAGATGTGCAAACATCATCCGCGCCGGCGCCGCCAGCCACTCGGCCTCGGCATCGCTGTCCGCCGCCACCGTCCACACTGCGATCGCCACCCGCGGCCCATCGCCGTCATGCCGCGCCACAAACCGCTGCCGGTAGTCCGCTGTACACGCTGCGCCCGACGCATTGATGAAATCGGCAAAGCAATAGGGCAGCCCCAGGTCGCCGGCGAACCCCGCGCTATCCGGCGAAGACCCCAGCACCCATGGCTCCGGCCCCTCCGGCAACCCCGGCAACGTCCGCGCATAAGCCGCGAACGGGTGCTCCGCCGGTAGCGAATCCTCCAGATACCCCAGCAATTCGGCCAATTGCTGCGGAAAATCATAAGGCGCCTGCTGCCGCCGGTCGCGCTGCAACGCGATCATCGTCCGCTGGTCGCTGCCCGGCGCCCGCCCCAGCCCCAGGTCGATCCGCCGCGGATAAAGCCCGGCCAGCAAGCTGAACTGTTCCGCCACCTTCAACGGCGAATAATGCGGCAACATCACCCCGCCCGAACCGATCCGCATCCGGTGCGTCGCCGCCGCCACCGCCGCAATCAGGATCTCCGGCGCACTCCCTGCCAGCGCCGGCGATGCATGATGCTCGGCCAGCCAATAGCGATGATAGCCCAGCGCCTCGCAATGCCGCGCCAGGTCGATGCTGTTGGCCAGCGCCTGTGCCGGGCTCGCCCCCGCCGCGATCGGCGACTGGTCGAGCACCGACAGGATCACCAGCTGACCCCCAGGCGCTTGCGCGGCGCCGGCCGTCCCGGCAATTCGGCCAGGATTGCCGCCTGCTCCGCCGCACTTGCCGTTGACCAGCGCGTAATCTCATCGGCGGTACGCCGGCAGCCTTCGCAAAATCCGGTGCGCCGATCGATGCGGCAAACATTGGTACAGGGGGAAATAATCGTCACGCCGCCCGATATGGCGTGGGCATTTGTATTTGTCACCGTCTTCGCACCACCTTCAACACAAGATACAACAACAGTCCCACCGGGCCTGCCACAAACGTCAGCGCCAGGCACGGCAGCAACATCCAGTGCGGGATGTTCGCGCCGGGCGCATCCTCCACCTGCCATGATCCGATGAACAGGTCGAACGCCAGGTAATGCACCCATCCCGCCAGCATCGCCTGCGGGGTCGACAGCAACAGTATCACCCCCGCCAACGATCCAAAGCCGGCACCCTCCGGCGGCCCATTGCCCCCCGTCAAACCCGCCGCCAGCATGGCAACATAACTGCCGCACAGCACCGCGGCGACAACCCGCGCGCCAACGACCGCCGCACCCCGCCGCAGCGGCGCCAGCACCAGCATCACCCAGCCGACAAGCGCCAGCGTGCTGGCCAGCGAAAACAGGTTTTCCAGATCCATCACGCCACGCTGCGCGTCACCGCGGCGCCGGTCAAGCCCGGAACCGGGCCGCAGCGCGGGCGTTGTGCAACCGAAACCATCCTCAAGCTGAAAGGCCAACCATGCCCAAGAAACCCGCCGCCAATGATGAAGCCCAGCCGAATTTTCGCGTCGATTACCGCGAAATCCAGGCCTTTGGTACCTTGAAGGACCTGCCCATCGGCCTTGCCGGCAACGCCCGCAGCCAGAGCGTCGCATCGCTCAACCAGATCCTTGCCGAAACCATGACCATTCGGGATCTGTACAAGAAACATCACTGGCAGATGTCGGGCGCCACTTTCTATGCGCTGCATCTGCTGCTCGACAAGCATTACGAAGAACAGGCTGCGCTGGTCGATCTGCTCGCCGAACGCATCATGATGCTGGGCGGGATCAGCATCGCCATGGCCCCCGACGTAGCCGAAATGACCACCATTCCGCGGCCGCCCAAGGGTCGCGAGGACGTGCCCAGCCAATTGTCGCGGCTGCTCGAAGCGCATGAAATCATCCTCAAGGCATCGCGCGCCGCCGCCGATGCCGCCAGCGATGCCGGCGACGAAGGCACCAACGACGTCCTCATCAGCGAAGTTGTGCGCACCGGCGAATCCCAGGTGTGGTTCATCGCCGAACACCTTGCGGCAACGGCACTTGTGCGCGCCGATGCCTGACCCGGTGTTTTTCCGGTTGCAACATGATTGACGCATCGCCAGTCTAGGCTCTTGCAAATGCAGCAGGAGTTTGGAGCGATGACGCAGACATTCGGCCCCATGGAGCTGATTGTCCTCGGGTTCGAGGGCAATCGCTTCACCGGCGACATCACGCCGGCACTGCTCGATCTGGTCGATCGAAATATTGTCCGCATCGTCGACCTGGCGGTGGTGGTAAAGGCTGCCGACGGTTCCGCCACCATTCTCGAAATGCAGGAACTGACCCCGGAAATGGCCGCTGTCCTGCACGATATCAGCGGCACGGTCACCGGGCTGCTGTCCGAGGCCGATCTCGATGAACTCGCCGATGATCTGGCGCCGGGCACCACGGTTGCCGCGTTCCTGTGCGAACACATCTGGGCCACCGGCTTTGCCACCGCTGTGCGCGCTGCCGGCGGCACGCTCATCATGTCCGAACGCATTCCGGGCGATGTGGTCGATGCCGCCCGCGCCACGCTTGTTGCCTGATTTCAGCCAGAGGAACCCCAGATGTTCGGATCACGACGCGGCCGCCCCAGCCTGATTGCTTCCGCCGCCCGGACCGCCGGCCGCACTGCGGTTGTCGTCGGCACCGCCAACGCCATGTCCCGCCCGCGGGGCGCAGCGCCAGCGCCCGGCGAAGCGCCGGCGCCCGCCGAAACCCCGGCGCCGGTTGCCGCACCCGCTGGCGGCCTCAGCGATGAAGCCATCGGCCGTCTGAAACAACTCGCCGAACTCAACCAGTCGGGCATCCTGTCCGACGCCGAATTCGCCGACCAAAAGGCCCGCATCCTCGCCGGTTGAGGCCTATTGCGGCTTATTTCCGCTTCAACAGGTCTTTGCTGGAAAAACTGGCCTTGAACGTCAGCTGGGTGCGAATGTCGTCGCCGCTGGCGCCGTCATTGTCGGTGCGCTTGCCGTACATCAACTCGCCGCCGACCAGGATGTGCGGCACTGGCTCCCACAACAGATTGCCCGATGCATATTCGCCCTTGTGATAGGCCGATGCCGACTGGAAATCGGTGTTCTCGACCTTAGTCAGGCTATACCCCAGCGCCGAGGTGAACGACTTCGACCAGCGATGGTCGACATAGGCGATGATGCCGAGTAGCGGCACAGCCTGCGCCTCCAGCCCCGGCGCCGCGTTGGTCACCCGCGGTGCCAGATCGGTGCCGCCGTCGTTCATGTAACTGGCGATGCCATGGCCATAAACCACACCGGCGCGCAGCGTCGTGGCCGGGGCGACATTGAATGAAGTGCCAAGGTTCAGCCCCCATCCGAACTGGCTGCCACGCGGCTGGTTGTCGGGCGTGCCGATGGTCTCATACGCCAGCTTGCTCAGAAGCGCCGAAAGCTGAACATGGCCCCAATCCCCGGCATAACGTGCCTGCAAGGTGAGATCGGGCAGCGGCGTTGCATCCTGGATATTGGCGCCCAGATCTGGATCGATCTCGCGAATGTCGCCCACATCGACATCGGTGTTGGCCTTTTCGATGGCAAAGGCGAATTTGAACCCTGCCTTGTCGACAACGGTCAATCGCACCTGTGGGTTGCGCAGGAACACCATGCCGGTCGGCCCCCAATAATCGACGACATTGGGAAACAGGTCGCCATCCATGAACAGCGTATTGGTCTGGCCGATCAGCAACGGTCCCCACGAAGCCCAGGCATGGCGCAGACGAAATGTCGTCTGGCCGGCATTGTCGCCCACACCGAACATATCGAACTCGAACTGGGTTGTCAGATCATGGGCGCCGGCGGGAATATCGGCCTTGACCCCGAATTTGCTCTGCTTGACGCTCAAATCGGCTTCACCATCGGGTCCGAACTGGCCCTTTGTGGTTGGAATTCTCGATGGCCGCAGCGCCGAAGTCCAATCAGGATCGGCACGGCGGAAATTCTGGATATAATCCAGCTGGATAGTGCCATAAAGTTCGAAATCCGGTGCCTCCGCAGCGCCGGCTCCCGAGGCAAGCGCCAGCAAAGCCGAAGCTGCTCCCAACATCACGCCCTGCGACATCATGACCACTGCATCACATTCGAAACTCCGCTGTCGCCGCCAATTGCTGCAAAACACCCTGATCTATAGCGGAAAACTTGGCGCGGAACACGAAATGCCTGAAAAAGTTCAAAAATAGATTGCATCTGATGTTGCCAGGCGGCTTTGTTGTCACAAAAGGGTCAAGCAGCATCATCATGTACACATTGGCATCGTGTCAGTCGGGGTTTTGCAGGGAGTGAGGGTCTGTTTTCAATCCTGGTTGTTGCCGTTCGTTTCTACCCCGTCGCTGCCACTTTGCCGGCCGTGGCGCCGGGCTATGCCGTCCGCAGGCCTTGGCGTATCGAAGGGGATGCGCGCTTCCCACCCCTGTTGTCGGCCTCATGACATGATCGCGGCTCCGGCTGTGCGCCTCGCTGCTGCGATGGCGACCCTCCTTGCCGCGCCGGCGGCCCTGGCCCAGTCGCAGGTTGAATCCACCGCCACGCCGACGAGTTTTGAATCCGCACAGGGCCAATTGACCGGGGTGTCCGACGGGCTCGCCGCCAGCGCGGCACAGGTTCGCGCCCGTCAGGCCCAGGCTGGCGCTGTTGCCACCTTGCGCCGCCCCGAAGTCAGCATCGATGTCCGCGAGCTTGACTACAGGAAATCGCTGTCGCTCAGCACGGGTAGCATCGGCCCGTCGCTGGGCCTGCCGTCGACGCTCGATCTTGCCGTCGGCGGTTGGGCCTTCCGTCCGGTCGTCAGCGCGGTGATGCCGCTCTACAGCGGTGGCCAGATCGGGGCGACGCAAAACGCCGCCCGCGCCGGCGTCCGCGAGGCTGAAGCCGAGGCCGCCAACACGGCGCAATCGCTGACCCTGCAACTTGTGCAAGCCTATTTCGGGCAACAACTCGCAACCGCCGTTCTCGCCGTTCGCACCGATGCACGCGCCGGGCTGGAACGTCATTACCAGGATGCACGCAAGCTGGAGAAGCAAGGCTTCGCCAGCCGCGCCCAGGTCCTGCAGGCCGAAGTCGCGCGCGACGATGCCGAGCGGGATTTCCAGAAGGCCACCAACGATCTTTCAACCGCCACTGCCTATCTCGCCAACCTGCTGCATAGTGAAACAGCGGTGCTGCCCACGACGCCGCTGTTCGTCGTGTCGGCGCGCATCGAACCGCTCGATGATTTTGTCGCCTCGTCGGGTGCCAACCATCCACAGGTCGGGCGGCTTGGCGCATTGGGTGACCAGGCGCGCGAGGGCGTGCGAATCCAGCAGGCCAAGCAACGCCCGCAAGTCTATCTGTTCGGTCAATATGACCTCAACAAACGCGAGGCGTTGTTTACCGAGCCGGACTATATCTATGGCGTCGGCCTCAAATACACCTTCCTGTCCAGCGTCGATCGCGGCCAGCAGGTCAATGCCGCGCGTGCCACGCAAGCGGCTGCCGAGGCCGGGTTGCGGCAGGTCAAGGTCGACCTGACCACCGCGACAACCCGCGCCTATAATGATCTTGATACGGCCCGCAGCCAGTATCTTCTGCTCGATTCGAGCATCGCCGCATCGCGCGAAAACCTGCGGCTCCAGCAATTGTCGTTTCGCGAAGGCCTTGCCACCTCGCTCGATGTCATCGATGCGCAATTGCGGCTTTCCGGCGTGCGGGTACAGCGGCTCCAAGCCGCGTATCAGTTCGACGTGACGCTGGCGCAATTGCTTGCCGCCAGCGGCCAGACCGATCGTTTCGCCAGCTATATCGCCCGCGCCGACAAGAGCATCGCGCCATGACATTGTTCGACTCCAGTCCCGAAGCCGAGGCTGAACGGCAGCGCAAACTACGCCAGCACCGGGATGAATCGCGGGCGGCCGCTGCACTCGAAATGCCGGCCGTCTCGTCCGAAGGCTCCGCCGAACGTCCTGTCAGCGTGCCCAATGCCGAGATGAATCCTGAACACGCCACCCCGCCGCGCAAACGCTGGCTGGCTATCGCCGCGTTCGTCATCATTGCGGCAATCGTCGCCATCGGGCTTTGGCTGTCCCGGCAATCCGGTCCTGAACAGGTTCAGGCCATGGTCGATGCCGACGAAATCATCGTTTCGGCAAAGGTCGCCGGCCGTGTCGAACGCCTCTATGCCGCCGAGGGTGATCGCGTCGCCGCCGGGCAAAAACTGTTCACCCTCACCGGCCCCGAAATCGCCGCTAAACGCGCCCAGGCCGAAGCCGTCATCGCCGCCGCACAAGCGCAATCCCAAAAAGCCCGCAACGGTGCGCGGCGCGAGGAAATCGAGGCTGCCCGCGCCAATTCGGCTCGCGCCGATGCCGGCGCCGCGCTGGCCAAGGTTACCTATACCCGCACCCAGAACCTCTATTCCGAAGGCGTCATCGCTGCCCAGCGCCGCGACGAAGCCCTGGCCAATTTCAAATCGGCCAGCGAAGTCGCGGCCGCCGCCCGTGCCCAATATGCCCAGGCGTTGGCGGGCGCCCGCATCGAGGATGTGGAGGCCGTCGGCGCCCAAGTCCGCCAGGCCCAGGCGGCGCTTGCCGAAGTCGCCGCGGCAGAGGCCGAAACCCGCATCGCATCACCCCTCGCCGCCGTTGTCACCCGCAAGATGGTCGACGTCGGCGAACTCGTGCCTGCCGGCTATCCGGTGTTCACCCTCACCGATATCGATCATGCCTGGGTGGCGCTCAACCTGCGGGAGGACCAGCTGCGTGGCCTGAAACCCGGCAGCGTCATCACCGGTACCGTTCCTGCATTGGCTGACAAGCGCGTCGATTTCCGGGTCTATTTCGTCAATCCAGCAGGCGATTACGCCACGTGGCGCGCCACCCGCCAATCATCGGGCTATGACATCAAAAGCTTTGAGGTCCGCGCCCGGCCTGATGCCGCAACGCCCGATTTGCGTCCCGGCATGAGCGTGCTGTTCACCAGCCTGGCGCAGTGATGCAGCCCGGAATGCGCCGGTCGCTGCACCGCGAGCTGGCGTTCCTGCGCGGCAGCGGTTGGGACCTGGCGCTGCTGACCTGGATTCCGTTGCTGATGCTCGGCATGATTTCGTGGCTGTTCGCCGCCGGCGTGGCGCGGGATTTGCCGATCGCCGTCGTCGATCAGGATCATGGCGCTGTTGCCCGCCACTATGTGCAACTGCTCGATGCCACCCCCGGCGTGCATGTCAGCGCCAGCCCGGCAACCCCGGCGGAAGGCTTTGCACTGATCCGCCGCGGCAAGGTCTGGGCGGTGGTGGTGATCCCGCCGGGCACGACGAAAACCATCGATCGTGGCGGCCAGGCGCCGCTGCTGGCCTATCTCAACGCAGCCTACAACACGCAAAGCGGTGCGGTGATGCGCGATATCGGCAACGCCACCGGGCGGCTGGGCCTCAGTCTCGCCGTCGATACCGGCGCCCGGCTGAAGGGCCCCGCCGCCACCATGGCGCCGCCGCTGCGGGTGGAGGCGCGGACGCTGTTCAACCCCCAAACCAGCTATGAACTGCTGCTGGTGCCGCTCATCCACACTGCGATGCTTCACCTGCTGATCTGCCTCGGGGCTGCATCGGCGGTGGGCCGCGAACTGCGCGATGGCACCGCGCCCGAATGGCTCGATGCCGCCGGTGACGATATCGTTATCGCGGTTGCGGCCAAGCTGCTGCCCTATGTTGTGGCCTGCACCGTGTTCGGCGTCGCCGCGCTGGCGGTGTTCAGCGCCAATGGCTGGCCGGTGGCGGGCAATGTGTGGCTGCTCATTGTCGCCCACCTGCTGCTCTATCTGGCCTATGCCGGCATCGGCGTGCTGTTCGTCGGCCTGACCCGCAAGATGATGATGTCGCTGTCGCTCATCAGCGTTTATGCCGGCGCATCCTTGGCCTTCAGCGGCGCGCTGTTCCCCACCGATGGCGGCCTGTTGTTCACCCGGGTGTTCAGCGCGATGACCCCGTATCGCTGGTTCGTGGAGGCGCAGGCGCAGCAGCTCGAAAGCGCCGCGCCCATCGCCGCGACATTGCCGCTGCTGGGTATCCTGCTGCTATTCGCCATCGTCTCGTTCACACTGGCGCTGCCGCTGCTCAAGCGGTTGGCACGTGATCCCGCCAGCTGGGGGCTGCGTTGAGCTTTCGTGCCGCCTTCACCCTCACGGTGCGGACGATCTTTGCCGATCGCTCGGCGCTGGCGACGCTGGTGCTGGCGGTAATCCTGTATTCCTTCTTCTATCCCGCCGCCTATCGGGCACAGGTCGTCTCATCGCTCCCGGTGGCGATCGTCGATCTCGATCACAGCGGTCTCAGCCGTTCGCTTGTCCGCCGTGCCGCCGCCACCCAGGGCGCGCGCCTGGTGGCAATGCCGGAGAGCGTCGCCGCAGCGGAACAGTTGCTCAGCACCGGGGTCGCAGACGCCATCCTCGTCATCCCGGCCGGCCTGGCGCAGGATGCAGCACGCGGCCAGACCGGGCAGGTCATGGTGTTCGGCAGCGGCCTGAACCTCAATCGCGCCAAGACGACACTGGTGGCGTTGGGGGAGGCACTGGCCGCAACGGCGCGGGAGGCGGCGGTGGCGCGCGCCCGTTACACCGGCGCCCCGGTGCCGCCGTCGGTTATGCTCATCCCGCACCCGTTGTTCAACACCCGCGAAGGCTATGGCAGCGCCGTGGTGCCGGCGGTGGCGCCGGTCATCATCCACCAGACCCTGTTGTTCGGCATGGTCATGCTCGCCGGCACCCGGCGCGAGCAAACCGGCGCGCTGCGTTTCACCCTGCCGGGGTTCGCCGGCGTCGCCACCGCCTTTGCCATCCTCGGCATGATCAACGCGCTCTATTACGAAGGCTGGATGTACTGGTTCCAGGATTTTCCGGTCACCGGCGGCCTTGGGCCCATCATCGTTGCCACAGCCTTTTTCATCGCTGCCACGGTGATGTTCGCGATGTTCATCGGCAGTTTCTTCCGCACCCGCGAACGCGGGGTGCAACTGCTGGCAATCACCACCTTGCCGATGTTCTTCCTGTCGGGCTTCACCTGGCCGGCGGCGCCATTGCCGCTGCACCTGCTGGCGCAGGCATTGCCGACCACGCCGGGCATCGCCGCCCTCGTCGCCGTCAACCAGATGGGCGCCAGCGTTGCCGAAGTGCGCGAATCGCTCGTTCACCTGTCACTCCTCGCTGGCATATATGGCACGCTGGCCTGGCTCAGACTTCGCGCTTCACCCTGAAAGGACCCTGTGATGATCCGCACTGCTCCCCGTCTTGTGCTGCCGCTGCTCCTGGCGATAACCGCCACGGCGGCGGCTTCCGCCCCGCCAAAACAGCGCATTTATCGCAATCCGTCGAACTCGGTGCACATCCGCTCCGAAACCTGCGGCTCCAGCCTGTGCGGCACCGTCGTCTGGGCCAATGACAAGGCCAAGGCCGATTCCGCCAGAGGCGGCACTCCCAACCTCATCGGCCTGCAATTGTTCCGTGATTTCAAGCCCGACGGCCCCGACAAATGGAAGGGCAGCGTGTTCGTGCCCGATATCAACAAGACATTTTCGGGCCATATCACCCGCGTCAACGCCACAACGCTAAAGGGCAGCGGCTGCCTCGTCGGCAAGATGGGCTGCAAATCGCAGGAATGGACGTTGATAAAATAACGACGCCGTGTCCGGCCCGGCGAACCGGGCCGGACACGGCAGTCAATATTCGTCGAACATCGTCTGAATTCGGACAACATCGCTGGTCCTGGTCAGCGCCAGCATCAACAGCACCCGCGATTTCGCCGGATTCAGCTCGGCCGAAGCCACCAGCCCCAATTTGTCATCATCGACTTCATTGTTGCGATAGACGATGCCCGACGCCAGCCGCGAGCTGCGCACCACCACCACCCCTGACTTGGCGGCGGCCGTCACCCGTTCCAGCGCGGCCTGGGTCATGTTGCCATCCCCCACGCCGGCGATCACCAGCCCCTTGGCGCCCATCTTGACCGCCGCGTCGATCAGATCGGCGTTCATCCCGGCATGGGCATAGATAATGTCGACCCGCGGCAATTTTGTCAGGCCATCGATGCTGAACTCGCTGCTCATCCCATGTTTCTTGTCGGGGCGGGCGAACCACGTCACGACGCCGGTATTGCTTACCCCGGCCGGCCCGCGGTTGACACTGTGGAAGGTCTGCACCTCGCTGGTATTGGTCTTTACGACGTTGCGCGCATAATCGATCTGGTCGTTGAGCACGACCATCACACCACGCCCCTTCGCCCCTGGGCTGATCGCCGTCGCGACGCCGTTGTACAGGTTGCTTGGCCCGTCGGCGCTGATGGCGGTCGCCGGCCGCATCGATCCGACCATCACGATCGGCTTGTCGGTGTGCGTCACCAGATCGAGGAAATAGCCGGTTTCCTCCATCGTGTCGGTGCCATGCGTGATGATCACTGCATCGGTCCCCGGCGATGTCACCACCTCGCCGAGCCGCTTGGCCAGCGTCAGCCAGACGGCGTCGTTCATGTCCTGGCTGCCGATATTGACCACCTGCTCGCCGCTGATCACCGCCAGCTTGTCAAGATTGGGCACCGCCGCAATCAGGTCCTTGATGTCGAACGACCCGGATTTATAGCCATAACCACCCTCCGGGGCCTGGGCCCCCGCAATGGTGCCGCCGGTGGCGAGCACAGTGACCTTGCTGGTGCCTTGCGCGGCCAGCGCGCTGCTGCTGGCGAGCAGCGCGGCAACGGCGGTGATGAGCGTGCGCGTCACCATCCGATCAGGCCTTGCTGGCTTCAAAGGCATCGCGATACCCCACCGCAACGGCACGGATGGCGCGGCCAATGTCATCATAAACATGGTCCGGCATATTGGCGAACGAGACCCGGACCGACCATGGCGGCGCATCGAAACCGCTACCGTTGAGCAGCACGACGCCATGATGTTCCGCCAGCTGGAAGACGGGATCGAGTGGGTGAACATTGGCCTTCACCCAATCGACGACCTCCTCGCCGACATATTTGCGCATCCAGAATTCAAAATCGATCAGGCCATAATAATAGTCATAATGCGCATCCTTTTCGACTTCGATGCCCAGGCCTTCGATCGTCGCTTCAACGCGTTTCTTCACGATTCCGATGCAGCCACGCTGATAATCCTTGTTCGCGTCCATCAGCTCCGAAAGCGAAAAGAACATCATCTGCACCTGCTGCGGCAACGAAAGCCCGGCAGTGTGGTTCAACGCCACGTCGCGGCTGTCGGCGACGATGCGATCGATGAAGGTGATGTCGCGCGGGTGCAGTGTCAGCGCATGGTAACGCTTGTCGATCAGCTTCAGCGTCTCTTCGGGCAGCGCCGCGACAAGTTTGTCGAAGACATTGTTCTCGTGCACCGCGATGGTGCCCAATCGCCAACCGGTGCAGCCGAAATACTTGCTGTACGAATACACCCCGATCGTATTGTACGGAAACGCCCCGAGCAGCCCGCGGAAACCGGGAACGAACGTGCCATAGACATCGTCCGTCAGGATGATGAGATCCGGACGCTTCTCCAAAATCTGGCCAATCTTGGCGATAACCTTGTCCGAAAGCGCGATGGCGCTGGGATTGCCCGGATTGACGACAAAGAACGCCTTGATCTTCGGATCGAGCAGCTTGTCGAGCTCCGCATCGCTGAACTGGAACCCATTCTCCTGAGTCGCCACCACATTGACGATGTTGAGCGCATAATCCTCGAGCAGCGGCATCTCGAGATACGGCGTGAAGATCGGCACCCCCAGCGCAATCGTATCCCCCGGATTGAGCAGCCGGTTCGATTTCATCGTCTTGAAGATATAGCACATCGCCGCCGTGCCGCCTTCGACGGCATAGATGTTGAACGTGCCCTCCGGTGCCGGATTTCCGCACATCGCCCATTGCAGATATTCGCGGACCACCTGTTCATTGTGGACCAGCATCCGGTCCGGCACAGGGTAATTGTCGCCGATAATCGCATCGACCAGCTCATGCACAAACGCATCGGCTTCAAAGCCGAAATGCGCGATCGTCCAGGGGATCATCGCCGCCAGCCAGGATGCGCCAGGCATCGCCTGGTTTGCCGTCAGCCAATGCGTCGCCCGCCCGGCAATCCCCGGCGCCTTGGCCATGCCGCCGATACCCGGCGGCAGGTCCATCACGCGCTTGCTTTCGCTGATGGCGAAATGGCCAAAGGTGAAGAATGCCTCGCGCGGCGTGGTGGCAATCCAGTTCGGGTTGCCGCGCCCGGCGTTGATATAGGTCAGCGCCGATGTCGCGCTGGTCTTCATCGCTGCCTTGGCAAGGAACGCCTTGATCTCGAACGGGCTCAACGCCTCATATTGCTTCAGGGTCATCACATCCATGATCGTCTCCTCAGGTCAGCCGGCATTCATCATCAAAACGATGACCATGCCGAAAATCGTCAACAACATCTGGCCCACTGCATAGGGCAGGCCATATCCCAGCGCCGGCACTTTGCTGCGCGCGGTTTCCTGGATCATCCCCAGCGCCGCAGTCGTTGTCCGCACCCCGGCGCACACGCCAAACAGGATTGCCGGGTGGAATTTGAACACATGATGGCCCAGCAATATGGCGAGGATCAACGGCACGCTGGTCGCCACTGCGCCCCACAAAAACAGGCTGATGCCCACCGATTGCAGGCCCGCCACGAACCCCGGCGCTGCGTTGATGCCGACCACCGCGATGAACACGTTCAACCCCAAAGTATTTAGCAGCCACAACGCCGGCCCCGGAATGCTGCCAAAGGTCGGATGCACGGCGCGATAATAACCCAGCAACAGTCCCGCCAGCAGCGCGCCGCCCGATGTCGAAAGTCCCAGCGGAATCCCGCCGATGCGCACGCTGAGCGCGCCCACCAGCCCGCCGACGACAATGCCCGCCGCCACCACCATCAGGTCGGTGGCCTCCGCCGGGCGATCGGCATGGCCTATGGCCTTCACCAGCGCATCGACGTGCATCCGGCTGCCCTGCACCGTCAGAATATCGCCGCGCTGGATTTCGGTGCCCGGCAGGATCGGAATCTCGATCAGGTTGCGGGTGATCTTGCGCAGATAAATGCCACGCGCCGGTGGTTCGTCGGCCAGTTCGCGCAGGGTCTTGCCGGCATATTGCTTGTTGCGCAGGAACACATCGACTTGCTCGACCGGAAAATCCAGCAAGCCGCGGTCATCAACTTCGGCAATGATGCTTTCGACTTCCACAACCAACGCCGGCCGCGGCCCCGAAATCGCCACCACATCGCCGGCCATCAACACCGTGGTCGCATCGGCTTCGAAAAATTCATCGCCGCGCCGCACCCGCTCGACAAAAATCCGCAGGCCGGGGAACAGGTCCCGCACCGGCTTCCCGCACAAATCGCCGGCCGAAATGCGATACGCCCGCACATCGACATCACGATAACCCGAAAACACCCCGGCATCGCGGCCGACAACGCCGCCCATCTCCGCTTCATATTCGGCACAGGCATTGGCCAGGTCGACGCCGATCAGCTTGGGGCCAATTTGCGCCAGGATGATCGCCGAACCGATGGTGCCGAAAATATAGGTCACGGCATAGGCGATCGGAATCGCGTCGGTATAGGCGCGTGCCTGTTCCGCCGACAGGCCAAATCGGCTGATCTGGTCGGTCGCCACGCCGATTGCCGCCGATGTCGTCTGCGATCCGGCATACAGCCCCGCGGCATAGCCCAGGTCGAGCCCGGCGATTTTCGCACAGGCAAAGGGCACCAACAGGCACAGCACCAGCACCAGCACTGAAAACACCAGCTGCTTTGGGCCATCCTTGCTCAATCCGGCAAAGAATTGCGGCCCTACGCCATAGCCCACGGCAAACAGGAACAACATGAAGAAGGTCGATTTGATCGGTCCTGGAATTTCGATGCCCAATTGACCGATGGCGACGGCAGCCAGCAATGTCGCGGTGACATTGCCCAAATTGAATCCGCCGATTTTCTTGGGTCCGATCCAGAACCCCACCGCCAGCGCGATGAAAATCGCCAGTTCGGGATAGGATCGCAGCGTCGTGACCAGCCAGTCCATCATGCTGTTTTCCAGCCCCCCAACACTGCGTCATGATCGTTGCTTGCTCGTCATGAACTAAACAGTGTTTGGCGTGCCACACTGCGGCTGTCACTGGCTAATTCAGGATTATGGCGGGTTTTCAGTCGCGTCGCGCCGGAGCCGCCAAGGGTGCGGCGACATGGCGCACGGCGTTTTAGTCTCATGGGCCTTCAGCCGGGCAGACTGTCCCCGACGTCACGCATCGCCGTGACTTCGATCTCGATCCGCATCGCCGGATCGATCAGATCGGCAAACACCACTGTCGATGCCGGCGGATTGGCGCCGAATGCCGCGCGCAACTGCGGCCAGCACGGCCCGAAATCAGCACGATGCGGCAGGTAATATGTCACCCGAACCACATCGGCGAACCCCGCTCCGCCTTCCAACAGCGCCGTTTTGATTATGGCCAGCGCATTGGCGCACTGGCCCTCGACATCATCGGGCAACACCCCGGTCACGGGGTCACGTCCCACCGTTCCTGCCACGAACACGAACGCCCCGGACACCACGGCCCGCGCATAACCGACCTTGGATTCCCAAGGCGCGCCCGAAAGGATGCTGCGCCTCACAAAAACGCCGCGCCCGAAAGGATGCTGCGGCGTTCCAAGCGCGTCAGGGCTTGCGGCGCTTGGACGATGATGCCGGCATCACCGGCGGTGCATTCATCACCAGCCCGTCGGCGGAAGGCGCCTCGCTGGCCAACCTATCCATGACGCTGTCGGAAAGGTCGTCAGGCTCGGCAAAATTCGCTGCAACCGTGGTGTTCTCGCCGCGCGACCGCCTGGTCAGCACATCAAACCCGGTATCGAGCAATTCCGTGACATTGCCATCGCGCATCATGCGGTTCGGCCCGCCCAGAACCACCGCGATCAGCCGCACCCCGTCATGTACCGCCGATGCGGCCAGAGTGAACCCGGCGGCATTGGTGTAACCGGTCTTGATGCCATCAACGCCGGGCATGGTGCGCAGCAGATGGTTGTGATTGTCGATCTGCTGGCCTTCGTAATCCACGGAAACCTGGCTGAACAACGGATAACGCTTTGGAAAATCCCGGATCAGCGCCCGCGACAGCGTTGCGATGTCGCGCGCCGTCGTCACATGGCCGCTGTTTGGCAGGCCCGTCGCATTCAGGAACGTCGTGCGCGACATCCCCAGCCGCCGCGCCGTCCGCGTCATCCGCGCTGCAAACCCATCCTGACTGCCGCTGATATACTCCGCCAGCGCCACGGCAATGTCATTGGCCGATCGCGTCGCAATCACCCCCATTGCATCGCGCACGCTGATCGTCGCCCCCGGCCGCAGCCCCAGCTTCGATGGCGGCTGCGATGCGGCGAGCGACGATATCCGGATCATGTCGCTTTCGCGGATATTGCCATCGCGCAACTCCTCGAACGCCACATATAATGTCATCACCTTGGTGATCGATGCCGGATAGCGCTGGGCATCGGCCTGGCGGGCATAAAGCACTTCGCCGGTGTCGCTGTTGATGACGAACGCTGCATATTTGGGCACCGCATACAGGCTGCTGGCGACTGCCGGAGGTGCAGCCAGCGCCCACAGCGCCGCCATCGCCATCAACAATCGATCAAACGCCTTGATGCGCAATGCGCAATTCCCTGGACCAGCCCCGTTGGTTGGAATCCTAACCCGAACCGGAGTCGCTGCGAAGCCCTTGAATGTGCCCAAGGACTCGTCCTGCCGCTCCCTGCCTTCGCTCTGCCGTAACCGGTGTCGCTTGCGCAAACCCCTGTCGCCTGTCATTGCGCGCGGCAGCATGACTGCCCCCCATCAACGCCGCACCTTTGCGATCATCTCGCATCCCGACGCCGGCAAGACCACCCTCACCGAAAAGCTCCTCCTGTTCGGCGGCGCCATCCACATGGCCGGCGAAGTCCGGGCGCGCGGCCAGAACCGCCGCGCCCGTTCGGACTGGATGAAGATCGAACAAGCCCGCGGCATCTCCGTCACCTCGTCGGTGATGACCTTCGAACGCAATGGAACGGTCTTCAACCTGCTCGACACCCCGGGCCATGAGGACTTCTCGGAAGACACCTACCGCACCCTCACTGCCGTCGATTCCGCCGTCATGGTCATCGATGCCGCCCGCGGTATCGAGGCGCAAACCCGCAAGCTCTTCGAAGTCTGCCGGCTCCGCGATGTCCCCATCCTCACCTTCATCAACAAGGTTGATCGCGAAGGCCGCGACCCCTTCGACCTGCTCGACGAAATCTCCGACATGCTCGCTCTCGATGTCGCGCCGCTCAACTGGCCCGCCGGCATGGGCGGAGAATTCAAGGGGCTCTACGACCTTCGCACGAAGAAATTCCTCAAGCCCGATGGCACCGGTACCAACGCGGCCGGCGAAACAATCCAGACCACCGGCCTGTCCGATCCGCAGATCGACGCCCTCTGCGGCCCGATCGCCCAGCGTCTGCGCGATCAGGCCGAACTGGCGCTCGGCGGCTATGCTACCCTCGACGCCGATCTCTACCGCCAGGGCGCCCTCACCCCCGTGCTGTTCGGCTCGGCGTTGAAAGACTTCGGCGTCGAAGCCCTCATCGATGCCCTCACCGAATTCGCGCCCTCGCCCCGCCCCCAGCCTGCGCTCCCCGAAGCCGTCAAGCCAACCGACTCGCAAGTCTCGGGCTTCGTCTTCAAGGTCCAGGCCAACATGAACCCCCAACACCGCGATCGCATCGCCTTCCTGCGCATCGCGTCGGGCAAATTCCGCCGCGGCATGAAACTCCGCCAGGTCGCCACCGGCAAGGCCATCGCCATCAATTCCCCCATCTTCTTCTTCGCGCAGGACCGCGAAATCGCCGATGAAGCCTTCCCCGGCGACATCATCGGCATCCCCAACCACGGCGTGCTCCGCGTCGGCGACTCCCTCGTCGAAAAGGACGATGTCACATTCACCGGCATCCCCAATTTCGCCCCCGAAATCCTGCGCCGCGTTCGGTTGGGGGACCCCACCAAGTCAAAACAACTCCGCACGGCCCTCACCGACATGGCCGAAGAAGGCGTCACCCAATTGTTCAAGCCGCTGCTCGGCAGCCAATGGATCGTCGGCGTCGTCGGGCAACTCCAACTCGAAGTGCTCATCAGCCGCCTCGAAGCCGAATATCGCGTCGCCGCGTCGTTCGAACCCAGCCCCTATGAAACCGCCCGCTGGATCGCCGCCGACCCCGCCGAACTCAAACGCTTCATGGAGGACAACCGCCCCGCCATGGCCGAAGACCGCGACGGCGCCCCGGTCTTCATGGCCCGCGACAGTTGGGAATTGAACTACGTCACCCAACGCGAAACCAACATCCGCTTCAGCGCCACAAGGGAACGCGCTTGAATCCCTCTCCCGTTTCGGGAGAGGGAGGGGCCCAGCCGCAGGCTGGGAGGGTGAGGGAAGGCAAACCCTCCCTCTGGCAACGCCTTCACCCCCACCTCCTCCCCGCCGCCGCCCTCCTCACCGGCTTCGCCATCGCCCTCATCATCTGGCTCATCGTCAGCGCCCCCCTCGGCCGCGCCCTCGAACCGGCGCAAAAGCCCTCCCTCGTCATCACCGCCGCCGATGGTCGCCCCATCGCCCGCCGCGGTGACTATAAGGAAGCCCCGGTCGACATCGCCAAACTGCCCAAATATGTCCCCGCCGCCCTCATCGCCATCGAGGACCGGCGCTTCTACAGCCACATCGGCATCGATCCGCGCGGCATCGCCCGCGCCCTTACTCGCAACGTCCAGGCCGGCGGCATCGCCGAAGGCGGCTCCACCCTCACGCAACAATTGGCCAAAACCAGCTTCCTCTCCGCCGATCGCAGCATCAAGCGCAAGCTCCAGGAAGTCATCATCGCCTTCTGGCTCGAAGCGCGGCTCAGCAAGGACGAGATCCTCTCCCGCTACCTTTCCAGCGTCTATTTCGGTGATGGCGCCTATGGCATCCGCGCCGCCGCGCGCGTCTATTTCGACACCACCCCCGAAAACCTCAGCCTTGGCGAAGCCGCCCTGCTCGCCGGCCTCGTCCAGGCCCCGTCGCGCCTCGCGCCCAGCCGCCACCTCGCCAACGCCAATGAACGCGCCGAACTCGTCCTCGCCGCCATGGTCGAAACCGGCGCCATCACCCAAAATCAGGCGACACGCGCCCGCCCCGCCCGCTACACGCCGGGCCGCAAATCCATCCCCACCGGCAGTTATTTCGCCGATTGGGTCCTGCCCCAGGCCCGCGCCGCCATCACCGATGCCAGCTATGGTGATGTCATCGTCCGCACCACCCTTGATCGCCGACTCCAGCGAGAGGCCGAACGCGCCGTCCGCGATGCCGTCGCCGGCAGCAAAGGCCTCAACCTCACCCAGGCCGCACTCGTCGCCATGCGCCGCGACGGCACTGTCGTCGCCATGGTCGGCGGCACCGATTACGCCAAAACGCCCTTCAACCGCGTCACCCAGGCCGAGCGCCAGCCCGGCTCCTCGTTCAAACTCTTCGTCTACCTCGCCGCGCTCGATTCCGGCCTGCGCCCCGGCGATATGGTGGAGGATTCGCCCATTGTCATCGATGATTACGCCCCGAAAAACGACGATGGCCGCTACCGTGGGCAGATCAGCCTCGCCACCGCCTTTGCTGCTTCCTCCAATGTCGTCGCCGTCCGCCTCGCCCAACAAGTCGGCACCCCGGCAGTCGTGCTTCAGGCGCGCAAACTCGGCGTCACCGCCCCCATCTCCGAATATCCCGCCATGGCCCTCGGCACGTCACCGATGACCCTCCTCGAAATGACCCAGGCCTATGCCGCCGTGGCCCGCGGCAGCCGCCCCGTCCGCGCCACCGGCATCGCCCGCCCCGCCCAAACCGGCGTCCTCGGGGTCGTCAAATCCGCTGCCGATGCCCTCACCCCCTGGCCGTCGCGCGCGCCGATGCTTGAACTGCTGCAATCCGCCGTCCGCAACGGCACCGGCAACGCCGCCAAACTCTCCATCCCGACCTATGGCAAGACCGGCACCACCCAGAACCACCGCGACGCGCTGTTCATCGGGTTCGCCGGCGATCTTGTCGTCGGCGTCTGGGTCGGCAATGACGACAACAGCCCGATGAACGGCGTCGTCGGCGGCAGCGTCCCCGCCCGCACCTGGAAACGCTTCATGACCGCAGCTCTCGCCGACAATCCCAAGCCGGCGCCCCGCCCGCGCGACGACATGATCGGAGATTTCATCGGCGGCATCGCCGGGCCGGAAGCCGAACAAGCCGCGGACGCCGTGACAGATGTCGTAAAGGATGTCGGCAACGGCAAGATCGATTCGCAAGCCATCGAAGACGCCGCCCGCAAGGTTGAGGAGGTTACAGGACCACCGCCACCCGAACCCGCCGAGACACCCCCGCCGCAGTAAGGCCCAAGCCTCACAAACCGCAACCGGAACCCCTACGCCGCCGCCTTCCCCTGCCGGGATTTCTCCCACCCCAGCGCATGTCCCACGATCACTTCGATATCGTCAAAACGCGGCACCCATCCCAGCGCCCGGGCGGCCCGGGCATCAGCGACCAGCCGTGCCGGATCCCCGGCGCGGCGGGGTCCGAACACGCGCGGCAAATGCTGGCCGGCCACCTTGCCCAATGCTTCAAGCACGTCGAGAACACTGTCGCCACGGCCATAGCCCAGGTTGAACACATGGCTTTGTGCCGGGGCCGCAAGACAGGCCCGCAACATCAGCACGTGCGCGTCGGCAATGTCACTGACATGGACATAGTCCCGAATCCCGGTGCCGTCGGGGGTCGGATAATCATTGCCATGCACGGTAAAGGCCGCCCGCGCGCCGGTGGCGACCTGGCTGGCGATTTCGATCAGGTGGTGCGGGTGGCGACTGTTCTGGCCGGATCGGCCGTGCGGGTCGGCGCCGGCGACGTTGAAATAGCGCAATATGCCCAGGGAAATCCCGGGGTTCGCTGCGGCCAGGTCGCGCAACATCTGTTCGGCGATGGCCTTTGACCAGCCATAGGGATTGATCGGGCCGATCGGCGCGGTTTCGGCCAAAGGCGCGCCATCGCCCTCGGCATAAACCGCGGCCGTCGAGGAAAACACCAGCGCGCCGATACCCGATGCGATTGCAGCCTCGGCCAGCGCCAGCGTCTCAACGACATTGTTGCGATAATACAGCGCCGGATCTGACACCGAATCCGAAACGCTGATGCTGGCGGCGAAATGCATGATCGCGCCGATTTTCTCACGCGCGATGACATCGCGGACCAACGCCTGATCGCCCGCTCGCCCCTGCACGAACGTGGCACCGGGCGGAACCAGCATGTCCGATCCTGTCGAAAGATCATCAATGATCACTACCCTCGCACCGCGGTCGAGCAATGCCAGTGCCGCATGGCTGCCGATATAGCCGGCGCCGCCCGTGATCAGCACCGGCGAAAGCGCCGCCACTTCGATCATCGGCAGCCGGGCAACAGCCTCGGTATTCAAGCTTTCAGGAGCAACCATCGCGCCTTCCTAACCATCATCGCCGGCAACGGGAACGATAAAAGCTAAACCGCCAGCAACCGGTGCTGCCCCCGGTCAAAGCGATGGTATGGAATCGGCCGCCCCGCATCGTTTTCGCGCACCGCCACCTCCGCCAGGATCGCCCGGGTGATCGACGGCAGGTCCAGCGCTGCCGCCGCCTGCCAGTCAAACCAGGCAATCTCGTCCAGCTCTCCGGAACCCGCGCCCGGCTCCAGGCTGACGAGATGTTCGGCATCCACCGTAAAGAACCGCGCATCGAACCGCCGCGTCCGCGCCGGCGGCGTGATCGCCCGCGCCACGAACCGTAGCGGTGCCAAGTCGGGCAGATGCCCGGTGCCAAGGAAATCCCGCCACTCCCCGCTGCGTGTCGCGCCGGTGCCTGTGCGTCCAACAATCAGCCCGGTTTCCTCGAACGTCTCGCGGATCGCCGTCGCCGCCAGCGCCCGGGCGCGCGGCAGGGCGCAGGTCCGCGCCAATGCCCCGGCCACGTCGGGATGCAGGTCCGAAGCTGTCGCCACGCGAAAATCCGATGGATGGATGCGCCCGCCCGGAAACACCCATTTGTCGGGCATGAAAGCATGGCCGCCCACCCGCCGCCCCATCAGAACGCGCGGGGCAGGACCATCCCGCCGAATAACCAACAAGGTCGCGGCATCACGTGGCCGGATATGCGGCAGCGCACGGTCGGGCTTGTCATCGATCATGCCGCCAGCTTAGGGGCGAAGCGTCGCCGCGTCGCCCCTGTCGCAAGCGGGAGGGTGCTCAGACCAAGGTCCCCAACGCGGACCGATCAAAGTCCTTCAACTCGTCCATCCGGCCATCGCGCACCTTCAATGCCCAATCCGGATCGACGATCAACGCCCGGCCAACGCCCACCAGGTCGAACTCCTCGCGCTCCAGCCGCTCGAGCAGATTGTCGATGCTGGCAGGCTGCGACGCCTCGCCGCCAAAGCCCGCAATGAACTCGCCCGACAGGCCGACACTGCCGACGGTGATCGTCGGCACACCCGTCAGCTTCTTGGCCCAACCGGCAAAATTCAGCCCGTCTTCACCGTCGATGTCCGCAAATTCCGGCTCCCAGAACCGCCGCTGCGAACAATGCAGTATATCGGCACCGGCATCGACCAACGGGGACAGCCATTCGGTCATCTCCGCCGGCGACGTGGCGACCTTGAAACCATAATCCTGCTGCTTCCACTGCGAAATCCGGATGATCACCGGGAAATCCGGACCCACCGCCTCGCGCACCGCCTTCAGGATCGCGGCTGCGAACCGCCCACGCTCGCCGATCGTCGGGCCGTTCCAATTGTCATCACGCGCGTTGGTCCCGGTCCAGAAGAACTGATCGATCAAATACCCGTGCGCGCCATGCAGCTCGACCGCATCGAACCCCAGCCGCTTGGCATCGGCCGCCGCCCGCGCAAACGCCGCAATCGCATCGCCGACATCGCTGTCGCTCATCGCCTTGCCGAACGGCTTGCCTGGCTTGAACAGCCCCGACGGCGATTCGGCCTCGGGCGGGTTCGGATTGGCATGGTTGATGGCAGCGCCAACGTGCCACAACTGCGGCGCGATCAGGCCATGTGCTGCGTGCGTCTCGGTCACCACCTTGCCCCAGCCCGGCAGCGATGCTCCAAAGAAATTCGGCACATTGGGATCATTCACCGATCCGGTGCGCTCCACCCCGGTGCCTTCGGTGACGATCAAGCCCACCCCGCCTTCGGCCCGCCGCCGGTAATAGGCTGCCACATTGTCCCCCGGAATACCGTCGGGCGAAAAACTCCGCGTCATCGGCGCCATCACGATGCGGTTGGGAATGGTCAGCCCCTTCAACTTGAACGGGCGAAACAACGGGTTTGTCATGGGGCAGGGGCCTTTGAACGCAAATTGCAAACCGGCAGGTAAAGCCCTGCCGCCGTCCATACAAGCAAGCCGATGACGCAGTTTTTCTTTATTGCGGGTAAAACACCAACTGCCCAACCAAGGATGCCGCCGATGGATCGCCTGTTCACTCGCATCGCCAACACCATCGCCGCGTTCGTCGGCCAACCCATCGCCTTCATCGCGGCGGTGCTGCTCATCGTCGGCTGGGCCATCACCGGGCCGGCGTTCGGCTATTCGGATACCTGGCAATTGGTGGTCAACACCACCACCACCATTGTCACCTTCCTCATCGTCTTCCTCATCCAGAATTCGCAGAACCGCGACGCCGCCGCCATCCAGGCCAAACTCGACGAATTGATCCGCGCCGTCACCGATGCCCGCAACCAGTTCATTGGCATCGAACACCTGACCGAACATGAACTGGAGGCGATCCGCAGCGCGCTCGAAGCCGAAACCCGCGTCGATTCACCCGACCCCGCCAGCCACGAAGCCCTCGAACGGCTGCTCGGCCGATTGTAATGCCGGTGATGTGCCCCTAGACCGCTCGGCTGCCTCCTTCCCACACTTGTCAAAGGCCCGCCCATGCCCCGGGGACTCTCCCCCGAAGCCCCCGCCGAGCCCCGCTCGCACGCCGGTCTCGGGCCGCTTCTGCGGCTCGCCGGCCCGGTCGTGGTGTCGCGCCTCGGCATCATGGCGATGGGCCTTGTCGACGCCATTGTCGTCGGCCGCCATTCTGCCACCGAGCTTGGATTTCAGGCGCTCGGCTGGGCACCAACGGCCGTCGTGCTCACCACGTCGATCGGATTATTATCCGGAGTGCAGGTGCTTACCTCGCAAGCCATCGGTGACGACCGCGCCGCCGATACCGGCGCCATCCTGCGCCGCGGCTGCCACTATGCGTTCTGGATCGGCATCGCCGCCGCCGCCATCCTTGCCGGCCTCGGCGGGCCCCTCATGCACAATATCGGCCTCGATCAAGCCCTTGCCGATGGTGCCACCCCCGTCCTGCAAATCCTCGCCCTTTCGCTGCTCCCGATCCTCGTCGCCGACACCGGCATCTTCTGGCTGGAGGCGCACCACCGCGCCGTCCCCGGCATGATCGCCATGTGGGGCGCCAATATCGTCAACCTTGTCCTCAACTTGTGGCTCGTCCCTGGCAACAGCGGCTTCCCCGTGCAAGGCGCCGTCGCCAGCGGCTGGGCAACCTTCATCTCGCGCATCGCCCTCCTGCTCATCACCTGGTTCATCATCGCCCGCTGGCGCGATGCCCGCGCCCTCGGCGTCTTCACCCCGGCACCCAAGGACCTCACCGCCAGCGCCGAAATGCGCCGCATCGGCTATGGCGCATCGGCCAGCTACTTCGCTGAAACCATGGCCTTTGCCGGCATGTCGGTCGTCGCCGGCTGGCTCGGCGCGGTGGCCGTCGCCAGCTGGGCGGTCGTCCTCAACGTCGCCGCCCTCATCTTCATGGTGCCGCTCGGCCTCGCCACCGCCACCGGAGTCATGGTCGGCCGTGCCTATGGCGCCGGCGATGCGCCGGGCGTGCGACAGGCCGCGCGCCTTGGCTTTCTCACCACGGTCGCCGCCACCTTGCTGATCTGCCTCATCGTCGGCATCTGCAACGACCTGATCGCCGCGATCTACACAAAAGACCCCGTCGTTCAGGCGATGACCGCGGCGGCACTGCTGCTGTCGTGCCTGTTCTTCATGGCCGATGGCCTGCAAGTCGTCGGCGCCCAAAGCCTGCGCGCCCAATCCGATGTCTGGGTGCCAACCTTCACGCATTTCGCCAGCTATCTGCTGGTGATGATGCCGTTGGGCTATGCGCTTGCCATCCCGGCGGGCCTTGGCATCGATGGCATCATCTGGGCGATCATCTTCGCCTCGCTGATGTCGGCCACCTTGCTTTGGGGGCGTTTCCTGTGGCTCACCAAGCCGCATCGCGTCGGCACCCAGGACCAGGTCAACTCCTGAGCGCCTCGATCGGGCTCAGCTTCGCCGCCCGTGTCGCCGGCCACCAGCCAAAAAAGATGCCGATCGAAGCCGATACGGCAAAGGCGATGGTGACCGCAAACAGCGTCACTTGCGTCTCGAACCCGATGGCACTTCCCGCCAGCATTGCCAGCCCGGTCCCCACCGCCACGCCGATGCCACAGCCAATCAGCGACAGCATCAGCGCCTCCAGCAGAAACTGCAAACGCACGGCGGCCCTTGATGCCCCGATCGCCATCCGGATGCCAATCTCCCGCGTTCGCTCCGTCACCGAAACCAGCATGATGTTCATGATGCCGATGCCGCCGACCACGAGCGAAATCGAGCCGATCGCCGCCAGCAACAACGAAATCGCCCGCGTCGTCGTCGTCAACGTGTCGGTAATCGCTGTCAGGTTCGCCACCTGAAAATCATCCTGCTCCCCCGGCTGCAACCGATGCTTGCGGCGCAGCAACACGTTGATATCGTCCGTTACCGAATCAAGCGCTTCCGCCGATGCCACGCTCACCGAAATCGTCCGGATCGACCGCCGCACCGAATTACCCTGCAACACCCGCAATGCCGTGGTCAGCGGCACGATGATGACGTCATCGCGGTCCTGTCCGCCAAAACCTTGGCCACGCTTGTCCATTACCCCGATGACGGTGAACGAGACACCCTTCACCCGGATCATCTGGCCCAGCGGGTCATTCGCCCCAAACAATTTGTCCGCCACCGTCTGGCCGATCACCGCCACCCGCGCCCCGGCGCGATCTTCGCGGTCGGTAAAGATGCGCCCGTCGCCCGCCGTCCATTCATTGACCTGGAAATACGCCGGCACCGATCCCGTCACGCTGGTGGCCCAGTTTGCGGCCCCCGCGACCACCTGCGCCGCCACTTGTGTTGATGGCGCCGCAGCCACAACATTCCCCAGCTGCATGATCGCTTCGGCATCATCGATGCGCAGCGAGGCATTTGTCCCCGCCCCACCAAAAATCCCGCCCTGCCGCCCGGCACCGGCGGTCACGATCAACATGTTGGAGCCCAGCCCGGAAATCGAATCCGAAACCTGTTTCTGCACCCCGCCGCCGATGGCCAGCATCAGGATGACCGCCGCCACGCCGATGATCATGCCCAACATGGTCAAGGACGAGCGCAGCCGGTTGGCGATCAACGCGCTCCACGCCTCGGCCAACATCGTCCCGATCACGCCGCCACCTCGCCATGCCCATAAAGCGCCGCCTCTGTCGGCGGCCCGTCATAGAACACCTTACCGTCCTGGATCCGCACCACCCGGTTGGTCGCTCGCGCCACCTCGGGATCATGCGTCACGATCACCACCGTCACGCCCTTTTGCTCATTCAACGCGCGAAACAGCGCCAGCACTTCGACACCGGTCTTGGTGTCCAGCGCCCCCGTCGGCTCATCGGCCAGCAACAGTTCCGGGTCGTTGGCCAATGATCGCGCCACCGCCACCCGCTGTTGCTGTCCACCCGACAATTGCGACGGCCGCGACCGGGGTTTGTCTCCAATACCAACGCTTTCCAGCAACACCTGCGCCCGGCGCTCACGCTCGCTGCGCGACACTCCCGAATACACCATCGGCAACGCCACATTGGCCAATGCGGACAGCCGCGGCAGCAGGTTGAACTGCTGGAACACGAACCCGATCCCGCTGTTCCGCAGCTTCGCCAGTGCGCTCTCCGACAAGTCTGCCGTGTCCGTCCCCTCGAACCGGTAAACCCCCTCGGTCGGCGTATCGAGACAGCCGATGATGTTCATCAACGTCGATTTTCCCGATCCCGATGGTCCCATGATCGCCATGAACTCGCCCTTCGCGACTGTCAGCGTAACTCCGTGCAGCGCCCGAAACGTCCCGGCTTCAGACCCATAATCCTTGATGACCGCATCGAGAGCCAGCAGTGCCGTCATTCGGCGGCACGCTCGCGCGGCGGCTTGGTCCCGGTCTTGTCGTCGCCCTTTCCGCCATTGGCGCTTTCGCGGCGACCTCCCGGCGGCCCGGCAAACATCCCGCCACTCTTCTTGGGTTCGGTGTTGGTGCCGGTGATGATGGTGTCGCCCGCCTTCAGCGGCCCGCCCACAACTTCGGTGAAATCGGCATCCGAAGCGCCCACCCGCACCCGGCGCGCCTCGGGCTTGCCGCCAACTTCGGCAAACACCGTCACCATGTCCGGCTGCGGTGTAGTCCCCGGCGGGTTGCGCTGTGGTTTGAAGCCTTCTGGCTTGAAACTCAGTGCTGCGTTGGGAATCAACAACACATCCTTGCGGTCCGAAACGATGAAGCTGGCATTCGCCGTCATCCCCGGCAACAACGCCCCATCCGGGTTCGCCGCCTTCACGATCACCGTATAATTGACAACATTCTGCTGCGTCGTCGGGTTCAGCCGGATCTGGTCGACGGTGCCGCGAAACTTGCGCGTGCCATAGGCATCAACGGTGAAATCGACCTGCTGGCCCTGCTTCACCCGGGCAATATCGGCCTCCGCCACCGCCGCCTCGATCTGCATCTGCGTCAAATCACGCGCAATCTGGAACAGCGTCGGGGTGTTGAACGACGCCGCCACCGTCTGGCCGATGTCGATCTGCCGACTGATCACCACCCCCGACACCGGGGACCGGATGACACTGAAATCCAGATTGGCCCGGTCCTGCCGTATCTGCGCCTCGGCCTGCGCCACCGTCGCCGCCGCGCCCTTTGCCGATGCCAGCGAGGTCTCATACTCCTGCTTGCTGATGAAATCCTGCCGCACCAATTCGCCCGCCCGCCGCGCGTTCGCTGCCTGCAACCCCGCCGTCGCCCGCGCATTGGCCAGCCCCGCCTCGCTGGCCTGCAACCGCGAAGTGAACAGCGCCGGATCAAGCCGCAGCAGCACCTGGCCCGCCGTCACCCGATCATTGAAATCGGCATACAGCGCCTGCACCGTCCCCGAAACTTGCGTGCCGACCGACACCACCCGCACCGGGTTGATCACGCCATTGGCCGTGATCTCCTCAACCAGGTCGCCGCGCGCCATGCTGGCTGTCTTCCACGGATCGATGACCGGTGGCGGGTTCAACCATTTCCAGCCGAAATAGCCGACGATGGCAAGGACAACGATGCCAAGGATGATCCAGCGATTCCGCGTCATGCCGACCACCCCATGTTATCGCCGCTCCGCATCGATCGCCTCCCCGATGCTGCCCACCGCCCGCGCCAGTTGCGCATTGGCCGTCCGCACATTGAACTCGCTTTGCACCAGCTGCTGGCGTGCGCCAGCCAGCGCACTCTGCGCGTTGAGCAAATCGGCAAACGTCCCCACACCAGCCTTGTAACGCCCCTGCGCCAGATCGGCCGAAAGCGTCGCGCTTCGCACCAGCACCCGTGCCGTAGCGAGGCTGGAAAGCGCGTTATCCAGTGCGACATAATTCGTATAAACTGACAGGCCTGCCTGCTGACGCGTCTGTTCGGCCAGCGCCTTTTGCTGGTCAAGCTGCGCCCGCGCTGCCGCGATATTGTACCGCGTGTTCCACCCGGAAAACAGCGGCACCGACAACGACAACCCCGCCGACGCCACATTCCGATCGATCGTCGTGTCAATGGCCGACAAGGTATTGGCCCCCTGCACACTCAAACTCGGCCGCCCTGCAGATTGCGCGCTGCGCACATTGGCCGCCGCCGCATCGACATTGGCCCGCGCCGCGATGATATCGGGCCGCAACCGCTCGGCATCCGCAATCAACGCATCGGCCCCTGATCGCAACAGATCGCCCTTGGCCAGCGGCGCCGGCGGCGCCAGGCTGAGCATCACTGTAGGCGGCAACCCGATGGCCACCGCCAATTGCGCCGCCGACGTGGCGATATTGCCCCGCGTCTGGATCAACGTCAGCTCGGCTTGCGACAAAGACGTTTCGGCCTGCAACTGGTCCGCCGCCGTCGCCACCCCGGCGCGCTTGCGCCCCGTGGCCAGGTCGCGTGATTGCCGGGCAAAGGCCATGTTGGCGACATTGGCCGTCTCCACAGCGCGATTGGCCGCCAGGCTGTTATAGGCCGACACAACCGTCAGAACGACACCTTGCGCTGCATCGGCATAGCTTGCCAGCGCCGCCCGCTGCTGCGCCGTCGCCGAATCAATCTGCGCCCGCCGCCCGCCGCCGTCGAAAATCAGATAATTCACCGCCAGTCGTGCCGAACTGTTCACCTGGGTCAGCACGCTGCTGCCGCCCACCAGATTGCCATTGGCATCGATAAATCCGGTGTCCTGGAAACTCTTGCTGCTGCTCAACGTCGGCCCGATGCTGACATTCGCCGACGGCAACCCCGCCGATTTCACCACGCCAACCTGCGCTGCCGCCGCCCGCACACTCGCCCAGGACACCGCCGTCTGCGGATTGCGGCACAGCGCAACATCAACCAGATCGGGCAAGGTCAACGGACGCGCCGGCACCTCGCCACAGGGCGCCTGCAACGCCGAAACCGGCGGCGGCGCAACCGGGATGATGCCACGCGGATCATCATGCGTCTTCGGCGCCACCGTCCCGGCAAAGCCAGGCGCAGCAGCGGCAAGCGCCAGCAAAGCGAAACGAAGAATCATCAGGTCGGAAATAGCCTTAGCGCACTTGCAACCTACGCGGCGAGGCTCTGATTTCCCCCGCGACCTCAAGCCGCCTGCTTCACGCGCCGCCCTCCAGCCACGATCTCCCGCGCCAGGTCCGCCACATAAGGCTCGAAATTCACCTGCATCGTGTGCCGCCGGCTGGCATAATAATGCGCCTGATACTTCTTCTCGTCCTCGGCAATCACCCGCGCCATCGTCGCCGGGTCGGGAAGGGCATAACGCCCCGTCAGATATGCCACCAACAACTTGGATTGCTGCTCCGCCAGGTTCACCAGCGTCGGCAACGCCTGCGCCAACCCCATGAACCACAGCCCATGCAGCGCTGCATCAGCCTGCACCATGCGCTTATACAACGGGATGTGGTTCTCCGTGACCCGTGCATCCCCGGGCGCCAGAAACGGAAATTCGATATTATACCCGGTCGCCGTGATCACCACGTCCACGGCCTCCCGGCTGCCATCGACAAACACCACCTCACCGCCATCGAACCGCTCGATCGCCGGCTTCACCCCGATGTCGCCATTCGACATCCGCGTCAAAAACTCACCGCTCACCGTCGGATGCGCCTCCAGCGGCTTGTGGTCGGGGGTCGGCAACCCATAATCCTCCATCCGCCCGATCGCCTTGATGATCGTTCGCGCCGCCAACTTGCGGACTAGCGGCAGCGGCATCCACGCCGGCAACGGCGTCTTGTCCACCGGCTTGCCATTCAGGAACTTGGGCAACACCCACACGCCCCGCCGCGTCGACACCCACAACTTGTCGGTAATCGCCCGTTGCCCCAGCTCCGAAGCGATATCGACGGCCGAATTGCCCATGCCGACCACCAGCACCCGCTTCCCGATGGTGTCCACCGGCTTGAACGGCGTCTTGTAATCATGAGCATGGATCATCGCGCCATCGAACACCCCAGGCCATTCCGGCCGATTGGGCGACCAATGGTGGCCATTGCACACGACAACGCTGGCATAGGTCTTCGTGCCCTTCGCCGTCGTAACGTCCCACCCGTCGCCGTTCCGCCGCACCGCCACCACCGGCGTGTTCAGCTGCACCAGCGCGCGCAGCCCGAAATGATCGACATAATCGTTGAAATACTGCGCGATCAGGCTGTGGTGCGGAAAATCCGGCCAATCCGCCGGCACCGGAAATTCCTCGAACTGCAACCGCGTCTTCGATGTGTCGATGTGCAGCGATTGATAGGCGCTGCTCATGCCATTGGGATTTTCATACGCCCAATTGCCGCCGACCCGGTCCGAAGCCTCGAACCAGTCGAACGCCAGCCCGGCGTCGCGAAGCCGCTTGGCCGTGGAAAATCCGGAACAGCCGGCACCAATAAGGGCAATTGTCATCCGCGCACCATAACGCCAAAGGTCGATGGCGAAACCCGCACAGATGGCAGGGCGTTACGCACACATGACCAGGCCCATTCGCAGCATCACCACCCCCGCCACCAGCCTCATCGCTGTCTGCGGCAAATGCGGCAAGAAACTCGGCGGCGGCTTTGGCGCCTCGGGCAAGCAAACGCTCGCCAAGGCGCTGCAAAAGGCGTTGCATCTACCCAAACCCAAACACGCCAAGGTCCGCATCACCGAAACCCGCTGCCTCAAACTCTGCCCGAAAAATGCCGTCGCCGTCATCAACGGCAATGATCCCGGCCATATCCTCGTAATCCCGCGCGGCACGGCAATCACCGCCGTCATCCACCATCTCGGCCTGCATACGAATACATGACCGCCGCCCCCTGGCCGCATCATTGCCGCCGCGGCCCCTGATGTGGCAGGCACAACCCCAATGGCCCGAGACGCTGCCGAAACAGCGCCGGCCCTTGGGGGATCAGGATGACCGGTTTCGAACGCGGCCTCGCTGGTGCGGATATCGCGGTCATTGCCGCCTATGCGGTTGTCGTGATTGCACTCGGCCTCTGGGCCGGCCGCAAACAAGCCACCGGCACCGATTTCTTCCTCGCCAGCCGCGACAGTAGCTGGCCGGTCATCGGCCTCTCGCTGCTCGCCTCCAACATTTCGTCGGCCACCCTCATCGGCCTCGCCGGCGCCGCCTATGCCACCGGCATCGCCGTCTACAATTACGAATGGATGGCCACCGTCATCCTTGTCTTCTTCTGCGTGTTCTTCCTGCCGTTCATCCTGCGCAGCAAGGTCTACACCATGCCGGAATTCCTCGAACGCCGCTTCAGCCGGCCGGTGCGCGTCTATTTCTCCGCCCTCACCATCTTCCTGTCGGTGTTCGTCGACAAGGCGGCGACGCTATATGGCGGCGCCCTCATGCTGTCGCTCATCGTCCCCGGCGTGCCCTTGTGGCAGATGGTAATGATCCTCGCCGTCCTCGCCGGCGTCTACACCATCATCGGCGGGCTCAGGGCGGTGCTTTACACCGAGGTGCTCCAGGCCGTCATCCTCCTCGGCGCAGCGGTGGTGCTCAGCTTTTTCGCCTTCGACAAGGTCGGCGGCTGGTCCAACGTCCTCGCCAATGTGCCCGCCGAAAAACTCTCGCTGTTCCGCCCCATCGATGATCCCAGCGTGCCCTGGCTCGGCCTCCTCACCGGCGTCCCCATCCTCGGCTTCTATTTCTGGTGTACCAACCAGTTCATGGTGCAACGCGTGCTTTCGGCCAAATCGCTCGATCATGGCCGCTGGGGCAGCCTGTTCGCCGGGCTCTTGAAACTCCCCGTGCTGTTCCTGATGGTCCTGCCTGGCACCTTCGCCATCCTGCTCTACCCGCACCTCAAAAACGCCGATCTCGTCTATCCCACCCTGATGTTCGATCTGCTGCCCACCGGCCTGCTCGGGCTGGTGGTTGCCGGCTTCCTCGCCGCCATCATGTCGGCCACCGCCTCCACCTTCAATTCGGCCGCCACCCTGTTCACCATGGATTTCGCCCGCCACTGGTATCCCGACATGGAGGGCAAGCGACTCGTCCGCACCGGTCGCCTCGCCACACTCGGCTTCCTCGCCATCGCCGTCGTCATCGCGCCCCAAATCGAACGCTTCGGCTCGGTCTGGCAATATCTGCAAGGCATGCTCAGCTACACCGCCCCGCCGATCGTCACCGTCTTCCTCATCGGGCTGTTCTGGCCGCGCGCCAACAGCCGCGGCGCCGGTTTCGCCATCGCCACCGGCCTCATCCTCGGCATCGGGCTGTTCCTCGCCATCAACGTCATGGGCGCGCTCAAACTCCACTTCCTCTATGTCGCCCCCATCCTGCTCATCGCCTCCGCCATCGCCATGGTCATAGGCAGCCTCCAGGCGCCCGCGCCCGCACCCGAAAGCCTCAATGGCCTGATCTGGAACCCCGAATTCTTCCGCGCCGAAACCCGGGAATTGCGCGGCACCCCCTGGTGGGCCAATTATCGCGTGCTGTCGGTGATCCTGCTCATCCTCACCGCCATCATCGTTTTCACCTTCCGCTAGGCTGTATCATGGCAATCGCCCCAACCACGGTTGCAGAAACCACCACCGATCAACCCGGCACCGCCGATCTGCGCTGGTATGTCTTCGGGCTGTTCTTCATCTTCGGCGGCATCACCAGCCTCAACGACGTGCTGATTCCAAAATTCAAACACTTGTTCTCGCTCAGCTATTTCGAAGTCATGCTGGTTCAGTTCGCGTTTTTCGCCGCCTATTTCATCGTCTCCATGCCCGGTGCCGCCCTCGTCAAACGCTTCGGCTACATGCGCACCGCATCGATCGGCTTGCTGACCATGACGGCGGGCTGCCTGCTCTTCCTCCCTGCCGCCGCCTCCGGGCAGTTCGTCACCTTCCTGCTGGCACTGTTCACCCTCGCCGCCGGCATCACCATCGTGCAAGTCGTCGCCAATCCGCTGATTTCCCTGCTCGGCCCGGCCAAAACCGCCCACAGCCGCCTCACCTTTGCCCAGGCGTTCAATTCGCTCGGCACCACCATCTTCCCCTATTTCGGCGCCATCCTCATCCTTGGCAGCCTCGCCAGCATCGATGACGCCAGCCTCACTGCCGAAGCTCTCCAAGCCTATCGCGCCCAGGAATCGCAAGTCATCGCCAATGCCTATCTCGGCATCGCCGTCGCCCTTGTCATCGTTGCCGCGCTGGTCTTTCTCGGCCGCAACCGGCTCAAGGAGCAATCGGCCCCGCCAACCAACATCCTGCAAAGCTTCGACCTGCTGCGCCAGCCGCGCTTCGCTTTCGGCACCCTTGGCATCTTCGTCTATGTCGGTGCGGAGGTTTCGATCGGCAGCCTGCTCGCCAGCTTCCTGATGCAGGCCGATACGCTCGGCCTTGCCGCCCAACGCGCCGGCGAAATGGTCGCCTTTTATTGGGGCGGCGCCATGATCGGCCGCTTCATCGGCGCCGGGCTGTTGCGCCGCTTCGATCCGGCACTGGTGCTGTTTGCTGCCACGCTGGGGGCAGGGGCCTTGCTGCTGGTCGCCGGTGCCAGCATCGGCACTGCCGCCGGCATCGCCATCATCGCCATCGGCCTGTTCAACTCGATCATGTTCCCGACGATCTTCAGCCTGGCCTCCGAAGGTCTCGGCTCCCGCGCTGCCGATGGCTCGGGCATCATCTGCATGGCCATCGTCGGCGGCGCCATCGTGCCCTTGCTGACCGGCCTCGCCGCCGATGCCGCCTCGCTGCGCGCCGCGCTCGTCGTGCCGTTCGTGTGCTACGCCATCATCGCCGGCTTCGCGCTGTTCTGCCGCCGTCGCCCGGTGCTGCTGGCGGCATGAACCATCCCGACCGCCGCATTCGCAGCATCGCCATCGTCGGCGGCGGTTCCGCTGGCTGGATGGCCGCCGCCGCCTTGTCGAACGCCCTGCAAGGCAGCGTCCGCATCGATCTGGTCGAATCCGACGAAATCGGCACCGTCGGCGTCGGTGAAGCGACCATCCCGCCGATAAAACTCTTCAACCAGTCACTCGGCATCAACGAAGCCGAATTCCTGCGCGCCACGCAAGGCACCTTCAAACTCGGCATCGAATTCGTCAACTGGGGCCAACAGGACCACCGCTATTTCCACCCCTTCGGCACCTTCGGCGCCGATTTTGATACCGTTCCCGCATACCAATATTGGCTGCGCGAACGCGCCCTCGGCAACACCATCCCGCTCGACGACCTGTCGATGGCCTGGATGGCGGCCCGCGAAAACCGCTTCGACCATCCCAGCCGCGATCCCCGGCTCGTCCAATCGACCTTCGACTATGCTTATCACTTCGATGCCGGGCTCTATGCCCGCTTCCTGCGCACCCTGTCCGAACGCCGCGGCGTCACCCGCCACGAAGGCCGCATCGCCGGCATCACCCGCCACGCCGAAACCGGCAATATCGAAAGCGCCACGCTCGCGGACGGCCGCAGCATAACCGCCGACTTCTGGGTCGATTGCTCGGGCTTTCGCGGCCTGCTCATCGAAGACACCCTTCATGCCGGCTACGAGGATTGGACCCATTGGTTGCCCTGCGACCGTGCCCTCGCAGTGCCTTGTCGGCACGGCGGCGGCTTCACACCCTACACCCGCTCCACCGCCTGCAGCGCCGGCTGGCAATGGCGCATTCCGCTGCAACACCGCATCGGCAACGGCTATGTCTACAGCAGCGCCCACATCTCCGACGACGAAGCCGCCGCCACGCTGCTCGCCAACCTCAATGGCGAACCCCTCGCCGATCCACGCCCGCTGCGCTTCACCACCGGTCGCCGCAAACAGGCCTGGAGCCACAATTGCCTCGCCATCGGCCTCGCCGCCGGCTTCATGGAACCGCTGGAATCCACCAGTCTCCATCTCGTCCAATCCGGCATACAACGCCTGCTCGCGCTGTTCCCCGATCGCGATTTCGCGCCGCTGGTCACACAGGAATACAACCGCATGACCCGGACCGAATGGGAACGCATCCGCGACTTCATCATCCTGCACTATCACCTCAACACCCGCACCGACGCGCAACTCTGGCGCCAAACCGCCGCCATGCCGATCCCCGACAGCCTCGCCCACAAGATTGCCCACTTCCGCGAAAACGCCCGCCTCGTGTCCGAAGGCCCCGAACTCTTCCTCAATGCTTCCTGGCTCGCCGTTCACATCGGCCAGGGCAATTGGCCCCGCCGCCACGATCCACTCGCCGATGCCCGCACTATGGTCGATGCTCCCCGCCACCTCGCAAGCCTCGCCCGCGTCATGCGCGAAGCCGCCGCCGCCATGCCCGGCCATGCCGATTTCATCGCGCAAAACGGCATGAAAGCCGGTTAACTCGCCGACGATCCCCGCGCCACCAGCCGCACCGGCAATATCGCATTGCCTACCGCTTCGCCGCGGATCAGCGTCAACAGCGTGTCCACCAGCACTTCCCCCGCCCGGCGCGGGTCCTGCATCACCGTCGTCAACGGCGGGCTGGAAAGGCTGGCGGCGGGCAGATCGTCGAAACCCACAACGGCGACGGCGCGCGGCACCAGTCGGCCGGCCTCGCCCAGCGCCCGCATCGCGCCAATGGCGATCAGGTCGCTGGCGGCAAACACCGCGTCAAAACCTGTGCCAGCGGCCAACAACTGTTCGGCGGCATGGTGCCCGGCCTCCTCGGTGCTGATCGCATCGGCTTGTAACGCCGGCTCGGCTGCCATCCCGGCTTCCGCCAACGCTGCCGCATACCCGCGATACCGCTCCAGAAACTCCGGATATTGCGCCGATGCCGTGCCCAGAAAGGCAATCCGCCGCCGCCCCTGCGCCAACAGATGCCGCACTGCGTCCAGCCCCCCTTGCGCATTGTCACTGCCAATGGTGGTGCCCAATTGCCCGGCCTGTGCCGACCCCCAGCGCACGAAATGCGTGCCCTGCTCCAGCAATTGCTCCAATCGCGGCCGGTACAGCAGGTAATCGCCATACCCCAGCAGGATGATGCCATCGGCCTTGCGGCTGTCCTCATAATCCACGTGCCAGTTGCCCGAAAGCTGCTGGAACGAGATCAACAGGTCATACCCACGCAGCGCACAGGTGCGGGTGATTGACCCGAGCATCGACAAATAAAACGGGTTGATCGAGCTGTCATCGGGCGTCGGGTCCTCGAAAAACAGCAGCGCCAGTGTCTTCGAAGCCTGGCGCCGCAGGTTCGAAGCATTCTTGTCGACCTTGTAGTTCAGCGTTTCCGCCGCCTCGAACACCCGCAACCGCGTTGCCTCGCTCACCGACGCATTGCCGCTCAGCGCGCGCGAAACCGTCGGCTGCGACACCCCCGCCAGTGCTGCAATATCGAACGAAGTCGGTCGCCGCATTCCCGCCGTGCCTTCCCCCAAAAAAGGCCGTTTGCGCCGGCTTCCCAAAGCATCGGGTGCCAGCATCCTTGTCGTAAAAGCCTATACGGCGCGGAACCGTGGCGCAAATGTCACGTGAATACGTATGCCCGCCGCCCCCGCCATCTTGTCACCTGTCCGTCACGCAATCCACAAGGACAGGGTAGCCGTTCGGTAAAAAGCGCAAAGCTCAAACCGGTCATTTCCTTGGGGGAAGTTCCATGTCGTCATCTGCCTTTCGGACCGCCTTGCTCGCCTCGGGCGCCAGTTCGGCCACCGCCGTCCTGCTGCTGATGGCCGCACCTGCCGCCGCTCAAAGCACCGCCCAAACCGCAGCCCCGGCCACCGCAGCCGCCGCTGCCGATGATGATGCCATCGTCGTCACCGGCTATCGCGGTGCCCTGCGCACGGTCCTGGAAAACAAGAAGCTGTCGGACCGCATCGTTGAATCGGTCTCCGCCGAAGACATCGGCAAGCTGCCCGACAACAGCATCGCCGACGCCATCAGCCGCCTCCCCGGCCTGACCACCCAGCGCCTCAACGGCCGCTCGCAGGTCATCAGCATCCGTGGTTTCGCCCCCGATTTCTCCTCCACCCTGCTCAACGGCCGCGAACAGGTCACCAATTCCGACAACCGCGCCGTCGAATTCGACCAATACCCCTCCGAAGTGCTCAGCCAGGTCCTCGTCTACAAAACCCCCGACGCCAGCCTCGTCGCCCAGGGCCTGTCCGGCACCGTCGATCTGCAAACCATCAAGCCGCTGGCCCTTGGCAAGCAGGTCATCACCGCCACTGTGCGCGGCGAATTCGTCGAAAATGGCAAGCTCAACACCGCCTCGTCAAACACCGGCTGGCGCGCCTCCGGCCTGTATGTGGACCAGTTTGCCGATGGCAAGGTCGGCGTCATGCTCGGCGCCGCCTATATCAATTCGCCCACGCAGACCGAACGCTTCAACGCCTGGGGCTACCCCAATGCCAATGCCACGGATCAGGTCATCGGCGGCTCGAAATCCTATATCGACAGCGTCAAACTCGAACGCACATCGCTCATCGGTGCCCTCGAATTCAAGCCGGTTGACGATCTCACCATCGGCATCGATGGCTATTATTCCAACTTCAAGGAAAACCAGCTGCTGCGCGGCATCGAGCTGCCGCTGTACTGGAGCGCGGCGCAGCTGCAACCCGGCTTCACCGCCAGCAACGGCCTTGTTCAGCAGGGCCAGTTCAACGGCGTCAAGGGTGTTGTGCGCAACGACACCAACCGCAAGGACGCCGATATGTTCTCGTTCGGCGGCAACGCCAAATGGGACACCGATGACTGGACGGCCATCGGCGACATCGCCTGGTCCAAGATCGATCGCGAAGAACTCGTCCTCGAAACCTATTCCGGCACCGGTCGCGGCCCCTTGGGCGCCACCGACAACATCGGCTTCACCATGTCCGATCGCGGCGCGGTGTTCAGCCCAACCCTCAACTATTCCGATCCCAGCCTCATAAAGCTCACCAGCCCGCAAGGCTGGGGCGGCAACATCGCAGGCACCAACGGCGGGCCTTCCATCCAGGGCGGCCAGGATGGTTACTACAACAACCGCTCGATCAAGGATGAACTGCTCAGCTTCCGCGGCAGCGTCGAACGCAAGTTCGAAGGCGCCATCAGCGCCATCCAGGCCGGCGCCAACTACACCGATCGCGAAAAATCCCTCACCCCCGACGAATATTTCCTCGGCCTCAAGGGCAACACCGATGGCCTGACCAGCGTTGCCATCCCCGCCGATCAACTGCTCAAGCCGTCCGAACTCGGCTTCCTCGGCCTTGGCCCGGTGGTCAGCTATGATCCGCTCGCGCTGGTCAATTCGGGCATCTACAATCTGGTTCGCAACCCCAATGCCGACGTCAATACCAAGGGCTGGACGGTCAAGGAAAAGATCTTCACCGGCTGGCTGATGGCCAAGCTCAATGCCGAACTCGGTGACAATATCCTCACCGGAAACTTCGGTGTCCAGGTCGTGCGCGCCGATCAAAGCTCGACAGCGCTCGTCTCCTCGGGGTCCGGCACCGGCGTTTCCAGCGCGTTGCGCACCGATGGCGCCAAATACACCGATGTCCTGCCCAGCGCCAACCTGTCGCTGCGCCTGCCCAGCGATGTCGTCATCCGCCTCGGCCTCGCCCGCCAGATGGCCCGCCCGCGCCTCGACGACATGCGCGCCGCGGTCAACTACAACTTCGATGTGGCGCTTGGTCAACTTCCCGGCGTCACCCCCTGGAGCGGCAGCGGCGGCAACCCGCGCCTGCGCCCCTGGCGCGCCAACGCCCTCGATGTCAGCGTCGAAAAATACTTCAACGCCGATGGCTACATCGCTGTCGCCGGCTTCTACAAGGACCTGCGCAGCTACATCGTCAACGTCGCGCAACCGTTCGATTTCACCGGCTTCCCGATTCCCTCGGGCGTCCCCGAGCCACTCACCCGCCAGGGCTTCGTCACCCAATGGGTCAATGGCGAAGGCGGCAACCTCTTCGGCTTCGAAGTCTCCGGTCAGCTCCAACTGAGCGCCTTCAGCGATGCCCTCGAAGGCTTCGGCCTCAACGGCTCGATCGCCTATACCAAATCCAATGTCGCGGCGGCCCCCGGCGGTGATACCGATGATCTGCCCGGCTATTCGCGCTGGGTCACGAACCTCACCGGCTATTACGAGAAAAACGGCTTCTCGGTCCGCAGCTCGATGCGCACCCGCTCATCCTACCTTGGCGAGCTGCGCGGCTTCGGCGGCGGCAACGAACGCCGCCGCGCCAAGGGCGAAACCATCGTCGATGCGCAGATGGGCTATACCTTCCAGGATGGCACACTCGAAGGCGTCGGTGTCCTGTTCCAGGCGCAGAACCTCACCAATGCGCCCTTCGCCACCTTCGATCGTACCGGCGAAGACCGCATCATCGATTATCAACGCTTCGGCCGGCGCTACCTGCTTGGCGTCACCTACAAATATTGATGCCTTCGCCCTTGCGCGTCTAAACCGCGCGCAAGGGTAGTTTTACAGGCGACGCCATGACCGGTCTGATCAGGGATATCGTCGTCGTCGGTGGCGGCACCGCCGGCTGGATGACAGCGGCGGCTCTGTCACGCTTCCTTGAAACAGGTTGGCGAATCCGCCTCGTCGAATCCGACGACATCGGCACCGTCGGCGTCGGTGAAGCCACCATCCCGCAAATCCGCCTGTTCAACGCCGGCCTCGGCATCGACGAAGCCGATTTCCTCGCCGCGACCCAAGGCACCATAAAACTCGGCATCGAATTCAACGGCTGGCACCGCCCTGGCGAGCGCTACATGCACGCCTTCGGCCCCGTCGGCCGCAGCCTCGGCCTCATCGGCTTCCACCATTATTGGCTGCGCGGCCGCGATCTCGGCGTTGCCGAACCCTTCGGCGCCTACAGCTACAACGAAGCCGCCGCCCGCGCCCACCGCTTCCTGCCCGGTGAAAACCCCGCCACCGCGCTGCCACCGCTCACCCATGCCTATCATTTCGATGCCGGCCTCTACGCCCTCTACCTGCGCCG
>JANPEP010000031.1:0-12424 GCA_031422995.1 Polymorphobacter sp.
AGCCGTTGCGATGAACGATCGCCCTGCTGAAGCGCGGGCGCTCGATGATAGCCGGCGGCCTGTCGAGGTGCTCAAGTTTCTTGGGCTGAAGCGCGGCGACCATGTGCTCGATATGATGACAGGCAGCGGCTATTATGCCGAAATCATGGGTAATGCGATCGGCAGCTATGGCACTGTTCTGGCCGAGGAGCCGCCGGTGTTTGCCGACGAAAAGTCGCGGGCGGCGTTTGCGCTGCTGACCCGGCGCGTTCCCAATGTCACGCTGCTGGAAATCATGCCAGCTGACATTGACCCGCCGGAGAACGGCATCGATTTTACGCTCATGCATCTGGTTTATCACGACACCTATTGGACGAGTGCGAAATACAAGTTTCCGGCAATGAGCCCCGATGCATTGCTGAAGCGCCTGTACGCCGCCACCAAGCCGGGCGGCATCGTTGGGGTTGTTGACCATGCGGCCGCACCCGGCGGCGACCCGCGTGCGGTTGCCGACAAGCTGCATCGCATTGATCCAGCGGTGGTGAAGGCCGATTTTGCCCGCGCTGGATTCAAGCTGGAGGCAGAGAGCGACTTGCTGCGTGTCGCCACCGATGATCATTCGAAGCTGGTGTTTGATCCCGCGCTAAAGGGCAAGACCGACCGTTTCGTGATGCGGTTCCGCAAACCTGCCTAAAGCTGGCTCCGCTCACGCCATTTGGCGGGGCGTTTTTCGAGGAAGGCGGCAATGCCTTCTGTGGCGTCGGGGTGGCGCAGGTTGGCGCGTGCCGAGGCCTGGGCGAAATCATAGGCATCGGCGATGGAGAGCGCCGACTGGTGATGGAATGCCGCCTTGCCAAGGGCGAGAATCGCGGCGGATTTTGCCGCAATTTCAGCGGCGAGCGCGGCGACGGCGTCAGCAAGCAAGGTCGGTTCATGGATTTCGTTGATGAGGCCGATGCGGAGGGCGTGATCCGCGGGAAACAGGCGCCCGGTGGCCAGCATCATCATTGCTGCCTTGTGGCCGATGGCGCGGCTAAGCTGGACTTGCGGGGTGTGGCACCAGAAGCCGATGTTGACGCCGGGCACGGCGAAGCGCGCCGCCGATGACGCCAGCGCCAGATCGCAGGCGGCGACGAGTTCGCACCCGGCTGCCGTGGCGACGCCTTCGACCTGGGCAATCACAATCTGTGGTTGTGCCATGATCGCCTGCATCAACCCGGCGAGCCCTGCAAAATCGCGGGCAAGGAAATCTTCATCTGGTTGGCCGGCGAATTCGTTGAGGTCGTGGCCGGCGCAGAAAATGCGGCCGCCGGCACCGGAGAGGATGACGACCTTTATGTCAGGGCGCGCTTTGAGTGCCGCGAGTTCGGCACGCAGCGCCGCGACCAGCGCCATCGAGAGGCTGTTACCTGCACCGGGACGATTGAGCACCAATCGGGCGATCGGGGCGGCGTCAGATGCCAGCACCAGAGGCGCATCAAGGTGGCTCATCGCGTGCCCCCAATCTCGGCTTCCATGATCTTGCGCATTTCGAACTTCTGCGCCTTGCCGGTGACTGTCATGGCGAAGGCATCGACGATGCGAATGTGACGGGGCACCTTGTAATGGGCAATCTGGCCCTTGCAGTGTGCGATCACATCATCGGCCGTGATGGCCATGCCCGGCCTGGCGATGACCCAGCAGCAGACCTCCTCCCCATATTTGGCGTCGGCGATGCCGAAGACCTGGGCATCAGCGATGGCGGGGTGGGAGAGCAGGAACTCTTCGATTTCGCGCGGGTAGATGTTTTCACCGCCGCGGATGATCATGTCCTTGATACGCCCGGTAATGCGGACATAGCCATTGGCATCCATCACCGCGAGATCTCCGGAGTGCATCCAGCCCTCGGCATCAATGGCTTCGGCGGTTTTTTCAGGATCGTCCCAATAGCCAAGCATGACGGCATAGCCGCGCGCGCAATATTCGCCCTGCTCACCGCGTTTGAGAGTTTGACCGTCGGGGCCGACGATGCGGGCTTCGGCATGGGGATGGACGCGACCGACGGAGGAGACGCGTTCGTCCAGCGGATCATCAGTGGCGGTTTGCGTCGTCAGCGGGCTGGTTTCGGTCATGCCATAGCCGATGGTGACTTCGGCCATGTTCAGCCGCGCCATGACTTCGCGCATCGTGGCAACCGGGCACGGCGAGCCTGCCATGATGCCGGTGCGCAGGCTGGAAACATCAAAGCCGGCAAAATCTGGGTGGTTGAGCATGGTGATGAACATGGTTGGCACCCCGTAGAGTGCCGTGCAGGCTTCGGCCGCCACGGCTTCGAGAGTGAGCTTCGCATCAAAAGCCTCAGCGGGATAGACCATGGCAGCCCCGGAGGTGAGGCTGGCGAGGTTACCCAGCACCATGCCGAAGCAGTGATAGAGCGGCACCGGGATGCAGATGCGGTCCGCCGGCGTGAGTTTTATTGTGCGCGCAGTGAACAGGCCATTGTTGAGGATGTTACGATGGGTGAGCGAGGCGCCCTTTGGAAAGCCTGTGGTGCCGCTGGTGAATTGGATGTTGATCGGATCGTTGCGATCGAGTGAGGCGGCAATCGCCGCCAGCCTTGGCTTGTCCGGCCCGGCGCCAAGATCGGCCCAGGGCAGGAAACCCGCATGCACTGCATCGCCCAATGTTATCACAAGGCGCAGCAGCGGCAGTTTTTTGGGCCCGAGTTCGCGCAGCATCCCGACATAGTCGCTGGTCTTGAAGGCAGCGGCCGTCACCAGGCCAACACAGCCGGCCTTGTTGAGGGCATATTCGACTTCGGAGAGGCGATAGGCCGGGTTGATGGTGACGAGGATGATGCCGATACGGGCGGTGGCGAGTTGGATGACAGTCCATTCGGCACAATTGGGGGCCCAGATGCCGATGCGATCGCCCTTGCCGAAGCCTTGCGCCAGCAGGCCGGAGGCGATGCTGTCCACCCGGGCGTCGAGTTGTGCCCAGGTCCAGCGGATGTTCTGGTGCCGCGAAACGAGGGCAAGGCCATCGGGCCAGTCTGCCGCTGCCCGGTTCAGCGCCTCGCCGATGGTATATTCCAGCAAAGGAGGTTGGGTGGCACCGATGGCATGGCTGGCAATGTCGGTCATCGCGCCTCGTTTATCACCTGGATCTGGGTGAATTCATGCAGGCCTTCTTCGGCAAATTCAACACCGATGCCGGATTGCTTGGCGCCGCCAAAGGGAATGTTGGGACCAAAATCGAGATGCTTGTTGATCCAGACCGTTCCTGACTCCATTTCACAGGCAAGATCATAGGCCTTGTCACGATCTGCACCCCAGACGGACCCGCCAAGGCCCCAGGGCGAGGCGTTGGCACGCGCCAGCGCCTCTTGAGGATCGCTGTAACGGATGATGGGCAGGATTGGTCCAAACTGTTCCTCGTCGACGATGCGGCAGCCATCCTCGACATCGCGGACGATCGTGGGGCGGATGAAATAGCCGGGACGATCCTCGACCTGGCCACCAGCGATGATGGTGCCGTTGGCGCGGGCATCGGCGAGGAAGCCCTTGACCTTTTCATACTGCATCCTGTTCTGCAAAGGCCCAATCTGGGCGCCTTGTTTCAAGCCATCATCAACGATGGCGGCATCGGCGAGGCGGGCCAGTTCGCTGCATAACTCCTCATAGACCGAATCATGAGCATAAACGCGTTTGATGGCGAGGCAGACTTGGCCGGCGTTCATCGTGGCGGCGCCGAAGATGCCGGGTGCGATTTTTTTGGGATCGGCATCGGGCATGACGATGGCGGCGTCGTTGCCGCCGAGTTCGAGCGTTATGCGCTTTATGGTCGATGCGGCGCTGGCCATGACTTTCTTGCCGGTTTCGGTCGATCCGGTGAAAGAAATCTTGGCAACATCGGAGTGCGCTGTCAGCGCGCCGCCAAGGTCGTTCTGGTCGGTGATGATGTTGACAACGCCAGGTGGAAAGATTTCGGCGCAAAGTTCGCCGATGCGGAGCGTCGTCAATGGGGTCGTCGGGGCCGGTTTGATGACGATGGTGTTGCCGGCAAGCAGCGCGACGGGCGCCTTGAACGCGACGATGAGCACCGGGAAGTTCCACGGGATGATGCAGCCGACGACACCCAATGGTTTTCTGCGCAGCTCTACCCGGCGCACATCATTGTCCTCGATCATGCGACCGTGGAGGTCGAGCCCGGCGAGATAGCGCAGGAAGGCCGCGGTGTAGGTGATTTCGGCGGTGGATTCGCTGAGCGGCTTGCCCTGTTCCTGGGTCAGCAGACGGGCGAGTTGTTCGGTGCGGGCCTCTATGGCGTCGGCAAGGGCATTGATGCAGGCGCGGCGCGCGTCCATCGGCTGGTTTGCCCAGCTCTTGAATGCGGCTTTCGCCGCCGCCACTGCTGCGTTCAACTGTGCTTCGGAACCGCGCGGACACACGGCCAGCACTTCCTCCGTTGCCGGATTGATGACATCCATTACCATATCACCGGGGACAAGCTTGCCGCCGATCAGCAGTTTATAGTCCGACATGTTGTACTCCCCGGATGACATGGGCCATTTCAGAATTTCGTGCCGATGGTGACGCCGAAGGTGCGCGGTGCCGCGACGTGATTATAATCGAAGCCAAAGCCGGCGAGCAGATCGACGCGCGAGGTGAAGTAGAATTTGTTGGTGAGGTTCTTGGCCCAGACCGAGGCGTTCCAGCGGCCATCGCCCGATTGCCAGTCGATATGGCCGCCAAGCAACGCATACGAGCCTTGTTCCAGACGCGGGATGTTGATGATTTCGAAGAATTGCGCGCCGGCATAGGACATATCACCATGCAGGCTGAGCTTGCCGCTGTTGCCGTCCATGACGGTGGCATCAAAGCCGGCGTTGAACGACAGCGACGGGGCATTGGACAGTTTATTGCCGGCGACATCGACGCCACTGACGATGCCTTCGTCGATTTTGGTATGCAGAAGTCCAAGCCCGGCGCGCAGGGTGAAATTGTCGGTGGCGCGAGCCAGCAGCTCGGCTTCAAAGCCGTAGATTGTCGATTTGGGTATGTTGAGCAGCACCTGGGCGGCGGTATCGGGGTCGATGTTGATGAACTGCTGGTTGCTGTATTTATAGTAGAAGGCCGCCAGATTGAGCGTGACGCGGCGATCGGCGAACTGGCTTTTCAGTCCGACTTCAAAGGCATCGATGGTTTCGGGTTCGGCGACCGACAACTCGGACTGATCGAAGAAAGCCTGGGCATTGAAACTGTTGGCGCGATAACCGCGGCTGTAGCTGCCATAGAGCAATTGTCCGCCTTCGAATTTATAGTCGAGGCCGATTTTGCCCGACAGATTGTCGGTTTTGTAATTGAGGTCCGACGGGGGGATGAGGTTGACGACGAGCACGCCGTTCGGGCCGAAGGCATCGGATTGGAAATCGGTCTGTTCGCCGGTGTCATGGGTGTAACGCAAGCCGCCGCGGATGGTCAGCGCTTCGGTGATGGCAAAATTGACGTCGGTGTAGAGGGCATAGCTTTTCTTCAACTGATCGAAACTGTTGCGGAATTGGCAGGCGAGCGGCAGGCCGATGGCGCAATCGGCATCGGTGATGCCGGGCACACCATCGAAATCAATGTCATTGCCGATTTCCAGTGTTGTCTGGTTGAAAACGCTTTCGCGGTGATAATAGGCGCCGAGGATGAAGTTGAAGGCGCCATCGAAATCGCTGGTCAGCCGCAGGTCCTGGGCGAATTGGTTGGCACGGGCGATGTAGGGAATTTCCAGCAGCTGGATCGACTGGCCATCGGTGTCTTCGAAAAAGCTGAGATCACCCTTGTCCCAGGCAGTGATGCTGGTGACGGTCAGTGTATCCGACACCTCGGCATTGGCGGTGAGTGACAGCGAATATGTCCGTGCCCGCCGCTTGTCATCGACATTGGCGGCGATCTCGCGGTCCTTGAGGCCGGGGCGATTGGTGGCCTCGGGCTGAGCGAAAATCCCGTAGTTGCGCGGGTTCTGGAAGCTGGTGGAGCCGCGCAGGGTGATGTCGATTCCATCGGCGGGTTCAAAGCGCAGGGCGGCGCGGAGGCCATATTCGCTGACGCTGGCGAGATCTTCCTTGCCGGGCACGACATTTTTGAACCAGCCATCGGCCTTGGACCAGGTGCCGGCGATGCGCAGCGCCGCCTTGTCGCCCAGCGGCACATTGATGGCGCCGTTGACGTCGAAGCGGTTGTAATTGCCATAGCCGAGGTTCAGATAGCCGTTGGTTTCGCCAAGTTTTGGCGCGCGGGTGATCAGGTTGACGGCGCCGCCAGTGGTATTCTTGCCGAACAATGTGCCCTGGGGTCCGCGCAGCACTTCGATGCGTTCAAGGTCATAGAGCGCGACGCCGAGCAGGGCAAAATTGCCCTTGTAGACTTCGTCATAATAGGTGGCGACCGGGCTGGACTGGTTGAGGCTGTAGTCCGACATCGAGACACCGCGCAGCGCGAAGATCGGCGTGTTGTCACCGACCGTTGAGGTGAGTTGCAGATTGGGGGTGCGGGTGACGAGTTCATCGACCTGGGTGACCCGTGATCGCGACAATGCATCACCGCCGATTGCCGACACAGCAATCGGGATATCCTGCACGCTTTCGGCGCGTTTGGTTGCTGTGACGATGATCTCGTTGGCGTCGGTAGTTTCCACAGCGACGGTTTGCGCCTGCGCCAGCGTTGCCGCGCTGGTACACAACAGCAGCAATGCCACCCGTGGAAGGCGTTTCGCGCGGAAAGCTCGCATCATGTTTCCCCTGTTTGATGCCGGCGTCATTTGCCAGTCGCGTTGCCGTTGCCGAACGTCATGAGAAGGGATTGGCGCACCGCCGCCGCTTCGGTGCGGAGCGGCGATTTTCGCAGCCGCGCCATTTCGGCGGCGCGGTAGGGCCGGAAGCCGAGCGGCACATGCGCAGCATCGAAGCGATAAAGGGTCCAGTTGAGCAGCTCCGCCAGTTCGGCATCACTGACCGGGGCCGTTGCCACGCCGGGAACGCGGGCGAGATAATCGCGTCCGCCCGGCACCGCGAGGAAGCGCGACACCATGCCGGCCATCGGCGGGGTAAGCGACGAGTCACCATGCGCGTTGGGACCGTGGCAGCCCTGACATTTGAGGATGTAGTTCTGGCGGGCGCGTTCGGGATGCGCGACGCCGGGAATGGGAGCGGCCGCCGCGGCGCCTGCCAGCAGCAGAAGCGCGAGGCCGACAGCGATCATTTTGACCCCGACGCGGGGTGGAGCGCGCCGATATCCCCGGACGTGAGGGCTTGTGCCGATTGCCGCGTCGCGGTGACTTCGGCCTCGGCAAAGGCCCGGAAGGCCTTGCCTTTGGCGATGTCCGTACCGACGTGATTGAGAACGGCGGCGATTTCGGCATCGTTCAGTGCCGATTGCGCCGGCATGAAGCCGCGATACGTCTTGCCGTCGATCACCAAAGGCCCCGACACGCCTCTGAGGATGACGAGCGCCAGATAGCGGCGGCCGTCGGGGATTTTTGCGAGCGACAGGAAGTCCGATTGCAGCGGCGGGAAGGCGCCCGGAACGCCGGCACCGCCGGGGAGGTGGCAGGCGGCGCAGCGCTTGTAGAGCGCCGCACCATCCACAGCCTGTGCCGCCACAGGACCGGCCACCAGTAGCGCCAGAATGAACACCAGCGGCTTCATCCGCTTTTCGTCGCCACGCCCAGGATGACTGCAGTCGAGCAGGTGTAGACGCTGCTCTGTGTGCCAAGGCACCAGTTGTAATCATTGTTTGCCTGAGGCCGCACCACCGGCCGGTCGCCTTCGTTGCGGTTGCACAGGCAACGGCCGCACGAGGATTTGCCGCAGCAATCATTGTAGCTGATGATATAGGCGCGTCCGTCGGCCGGGTTGTTGCAGGTGCCTATCCAGGTAATCGGCGACATTTCAGTGCCGGGCGGGCAGGTGTTGACCTTGCCGCCGCAACAGCTGCACAAAAACCCGTCGATGGCGCAATAGCGCCAGTATTCGCATTGGGTGTTGTCACCCGGATCCTGTGGATTAGCCGATATCTGCGGCGGCAGGCCAGATGTTCCATGCGCACTGCCGCCGGCTGCCATGGCGCGTGACACCGGCAGCACCGGGATCAGCGCCGCGCCGGTGATGGCCTTGCCAAGCCATGTGACCAGACTGCGCCGCGAAGTCCGACGCGCAACGCTGCGGGTCATGGTTTCGGCGAATTTGTCGAACCTGGCCATGCTATGCCTCCTCGCGGCGCGACAGATAATCCTGGAGGGAAGCGACTCCGCGCTCCTTGGCCTCGAACAGGCTTTCGAGATGTTCGCGGCTGTTGACGAGGCCGAGGGCGGCGACCGTGCCGCCTTCATCGAGCAGAACGGCATAGGGCAGCTTGGCAACGCCGAATGCACGGCCGAGGCGTTCGGACAGGATGAATGGCATCGCCGACAAGCCGTGCGCCATCGCCATGCGGCGCTGTGCGGCTTCGTTGCCATCGCTGGCCAGCACCGCATCGAGCCAGTCCCGTTCCGATGCCGCCGCTGATTTGAACACCGGCAGCAGCGATTTGCACACCGGGCAATCGGGGGAGACGAAGAACAGCAGCTGGCTGCGGCCATTGCGTGGACCGCCGATGACGATGTTGCGGCCATCCATGGCGGCAAAAGACATCGCCGCAATCGCATCACCGACATCGACGGTCTGGTGCAGCGAAAGTGCCCCGGCGGGTGCGATGCGTTCGTGCAGCACGCCAACTTGCCGCGCCAGCGCGATCCCGAGCACGCCGAGCAGGATGACGGCCATCCACAGCATGATCTGCGAGGTGAGCAGGATGCCGGTCATCGGGCGGCCTTTCCATGGGGAGCGGGGAGCGCGGCAATCTCGCCGGCGGCGTGGTAGAGGGTGAAGAGGCCGAAGGCGGCGAACAACGGCTCGATGCCTGGCGGGGTGGCGCCAGCGGCAGCGGCAAGAAGGGTTATGCCGGCAAGGCCCGCCAGCACGAGAGCGCGGCCGATGGTGAAGGCGTCGATGGGCTTGTGGCGCACGGCAAAGCTGCAACCGCAATCAAGAGTGTCGCCGCGCCGGGAGGCAGCGACCAGCGCAGCGCCATAAGCCAACCAAAGCCCCATCGCCAGCACGGCGCCAAGCACCTGTGTTGCAGGGAACAGCAGTGCCATTGCGGCCATCGCCTCTGCCGTGGCCAGTACCAGCGACAGTGGCAGAGCGACGTCGGGGCCGATACGCGCCAGCTTTGCCGTAGCCGTGCCCATGCGATCGCGCTCCAGCAGTTTCTGGATCGCCGATGACGCCAGCACCAATGCCAGGAACCATGCGAGGCCGGCCATCAGCGCACGGCCGCCAAGGTGAACGGGCTGATGGCGATGCCGCCGCCAAGGCTGCGACGCAGGGTGCCGGTGGTCGCATCATAGACATCAAGCACACCATCGGGCCGCGCCACTACCAATGCCGGCTGCACCTCCTGCGTTGCTTCGATGGAGAGGCCGGCAGACACCAGCTTGATGCGTTGCAGGCGCTTTTTGCTGACTGGATCGATGACCCAGACTTCGCTGCCGCCGTCCTTGTGGCTGCCTTCCTTGCCATTGGGACTCATGAGGACATAGAGGCGGCCGGCGGCATCGGCGGTAATCACCTGCCAACCGCCGGGCCGCCATTGCGGAGTGGGGTTTTCGGCGCTGCCGAGAGCGAACGGCGATTTTTCGGCGACAACCGGCCCTGTCATGTCGACGCCGCGGATATTGCCCAGAAAGGTGACGAACCATGCCGTGTTGCCGACCATCGCCGGCATCATGAACATCGGGTCATTGTCGATCATGTTGAATGGCTTGCCGGTCTTGGTCGTGGCCAGTTTGCCGTCGGCGCCAAGGTTGATCGCTGTCATTGTGCCATCGGCGCACAGGGTTGCAAAACCGCGTGGCCCGAACGGATAGACCATCGAACAGCTTGGCAGATCGATATCGCCCAGCACCTGGCGCGAAACCAGATCGACGACCGTTACCGATGAGGCAGGGGTGAAATTCATCACCAGAGCCCATTTCTCACCGTTGATCAGTTGGAGACTGTTGCGTGTTGATACAAATTGACCGCGCTTTCCGCCGGGGAGCAGGATTTCGGCAAGCGGCGACAGCGTGGCGCGATCATGGATCGTCAGCACGTCGGTACGCTCACCGCGCGTGCGGCGGGAATAATAGGTTTCGGCAACATAGACTTCGGGACGGGTGTTGCTTGCGACAAAGCTGGCGAATTGCCCGGCGGGGAGGACGCCTTTAAGATTCTGGGTAGCGCTGGCAGTATCGACGACGACGACGCGGCCATCGAGCAGGCTGGTGAAGTTCATGTCGTGCACCAGCATCCAACTGGTGGGCCAGCCGGCAGGCAGGGTTTCGACGGCGGGGATGGGTTCAACCGGCAGCGCGATCGGGTAATCGGCAGCGAGCGCAGGCGCCGCCACCAGCAGCGCCAGGACAGCAACATCACGGATGACGGGCAACCGCATCGCATATCCCCTTTCGCCGGTCCCTCAAGCCCGCAGTGCGCCATGTGCCTGGCTTTGCGCTGCAACCGGATGTGAAAATTGGACGCATAACAAATATTTGTCAACCATCAAAGTTGTATGTAGTGGCGCGCTATGGCTAAGGATTGCAGACGCCTGCAATGGAGCCTGTTCGTGCCGCCTCAATTTGTTCCCGACTTGAAATTCACTGTTCGGGACGGCGGCTATTCGCGCGGCCAGGAAGGATATGAACTGATCTTGCGCGCGGCGCTTGGCCTGTTGATCGAGCATGGCTATCGCGCGCTGAGCTTTCGCCGCATCGCCGAGGCCAGCGGCATGAAAGTGGGCCATATTTCCTATTACTTCCCCAGCAAGGAAGAGCTTGTCCGCGATCTGCTCGATGCGGTCATCGGCAGTTATCAGGAGGAATTCGACAACATCATGCATGAGCAGGGCATCACGCCCGAAGCGCGGCTGGCTGAGATCATCACGCTGATTCTTGATGACATCACCACCAAGAAGACTACCCATGTGTTTATCGAGCTTTGGGCGCTTTCGAACCACGACAAGTTCGTTTTTGATCGAGTCCATGAATTATATGCGCGGGCGCGGCAGCCGCTGAACGATATCATCGCTGAAATCAACCCGGCACTGTCGGGTATGGAGCGCGAGACACTAGCGCTGTTCATTTCGGCATCGCTGGAGGGCATGACGGTGTTTGCCGGGCATGAAAAGCCGTTCCGCGATCATATGCCGATGCTCGATCGCATCGCAGTGAAGTCGTTTGTGGCGCTGGTGCGTGAAACCCGTCCCGGCGATATGCTGGGGCCGCCTTCTTTGGGGCTTTGAACGGGAGTTCGCATGGCTGAAATGGAAAATATCGTGCTGGTGCGGCACATTGCAGGGGTGCCGAAGCCGGAGGATTTTCGAGTGGAGCGGGTAGAGATCCCGACGCTGGCGGAGGGGCAATTTCTGGCGCGGAATCATTTCGTGTCGTGCGACCCCGGGACGCGGTCGCGGCTTTCGCCCGGCGCCAGCTATGCGCCGGCGCTGGCCGTGGGGGCGAGGGTGGATGGCTTTTCGGTGGGCGAAGTCATTGAAAGCCGACATGATAAATTTGGTGTTGGCGACCTTGTGGCGTTGACGGGGTGGGCGACGCATGTGGTTTCGAACGGGCGGGGTTACGCCGTCAGATTGCCCGATCTGGGGCTGTCGGAGTCACTGTGGATCGGCGTATTGGGCGTGCCGGGGATGACGGCGTGGTTCGGGTTGAAGCGGGTGGCGAAATTGGCGGCAGGGGAGCGGGTGCTGGTGACGTCGGCGGCGGGGCCGGTAGGGGCGACCGCCGGGCAATTGGCGAAAATCTGGGGCGCTTCGGAGGTCGTAGGCATCGCTGGCGGGCCGGAGAAATGTGCCTGGTTGCAAGAGGTTGCGGGGTTCGACGTGGCGCTGGATTACAAGGCGGCGGATTTTGCCGAGCGGTTTGCCGAAGCGGCGGCAGGCGGATTCGACGTCATGTTCGACAATGTTGGAAATGCCATGATCGACCTGGTGTTGCCGCATATGAAGATGCATGGGCGGATTGTCGTTTCAGGACAGGTGGCGGATTACAACACCGCGCCGGACCAGGTGCCGGGGTTGCGGAATACGCGGGAATTCATTGCGAAGCGGCTTCGAATGGAAGGTATGGTGGTGTTTGACGATTTGCCGGGTTTTGCGGCGGCGCAGGCGGAATTGGCGGGGATGATCCACGATGGCCGGGTCGTTTATCGTGAGGAGGTTTTCGAGGGGCTGGCGAGCCTGCCGGCGGCGTTTTGCGGTTTGTTCACCGGGGCCAGTTTCGGGCGGCGGGTGGTGCGCGTGGGGTAATGACGGGGTGCTGAAACGTTTGCCGGCCCGATGCCGCCAGCGGGGCGTTTGATGCACCATCTGGTCATTTTCAAAGAGCG
>JANPEP010000032.1:0-13312 GCA_031422995.1 Polymorphobacter sp.
GTCGCCGCCGCCGTAATCCGGTCCACTGCCAACCCCGCCGCCCGCTGCCGCGCCTTCAATTCCGCCACCCGCGCCGCTTCGGCACCGCCCGTGGAAAACCGCTGCCGCAAGGTCAATTGCGCCCGCACATCATAATCCGGCTGGTTACCACTGATCACGTCATAGGCCGTGCCGCCTATCCGCGCATCGATCCGCGGCAAGCGGTCGGCCTTGGCCGCGTCCACCGCGGCCGCCACTTCGCGCTGCTGTGCCTTGGCCGATGTCACTTCGGGCCGCTCACTTGCCAGCGCTCCCAGCCCCTCGGGCGCCACCGGTCGAAACACGTTGCCCGCCGGCGCACCGAACAATTCCGCATAACGCGCCTCCGCAGTCCGCAACCGGCGTTTCAACTCAACCTGTCGGCTTTGCGCTGCCGCTAGATACGATCGTCCGCGCGCCACATCGCCGCCACTGTCGACCCCGGCTTCAAACCGCAACGCCGATGCTCGAGCCAATTCGTCCAGCCGGAGGACATTGGCCGCCGACAAAGCCGCCGCCGTCCGCGCCGACAACACGTCATACCAGGCCGACACCAGTTGCAGCAGCGCGGTGTTGCGCGCCGCATCTAAGTCGGCCCGTGCCGAATCCGTTCCGGCATTGCCCGATCGGATGCGCGCGCCCGTTGCGCCGAAATCGACGACAAGCTGGTCGACCGATCCGGTCACATCATTGCGCGATCGCGGCACCAGCCGTTCAACCTGTGTTTGGTCGCCCTGAAAATCCCGCGCAATCGTTCGCGCTGCCACCACATCGGCGCCCAGTCGCGGAAACAACCCCGATCGTGCCTGGTCCCGCGCCGCCCGCGCCGCCACCACATCCTGGCCGCGCTCACCCAGCACCGGCAACGCATCCGCCGCCGCTTCGATGCGGGCATCGAATATCGCGGTCGCCGAACGTTCCTGCAAGGCAGAAAGAAACGGATCGGTGACGCGCATAATGGTCTGGGGTGCCGGTGATGGTGGAGGCAAAGTCAGCGGCGAACCCGCAGCCGGCCCGGAAATGAGCAGCCCCGCCACGCCGAACATTGCCGCCGCGCCGCGGCACCATGTCAGTTTCGTCGCCAAGGACTTCACGGGCTCCTGCGCATTCGACGCCGCTCGTCGACGGCCCTGCCATACCGGCATCGCACCTTTGTTGGCAACCGCTTGCCCCCGCAATGGCTGCAATTCGCCCCGCAATCACCTCATCGCTGCCCCGAAAGATATATCGCCCATCCCGATGCCCCGGTTCCCAGCAATCGCCCACTGGGGTCTAATCTCGACACTGTGGGCAATCGACAAAAATCAGCTGTGATCGTGTCAAAGACAGGAACCTTCAGGAGTCCGGGCCTGCCCGACGCCCCCTGGCGCGCCGTTCTTTGCCTCGCGGCGATCACTATGGGCAGCGCGGCACTCGCATCGCAGGTAACGGCGTTCGCGGGTGCGCAGGGCTATGGACGCTTCAGCAGCGGTGGTCGCGGCGGAGCCATCATCGCCGTCACCACCCTGGCCGATGCCGGCCCGGGATCGCTGCGCGCCTGCATCGATGCCTTTGGTCCGCGGGTCTGTGTGTTCCGCGTCGCCGGCATCATCCGCTTCACCAACAAACGTCCGATAATCCGCAATCCCTATATCACCATCGCCGGCCAAACTGCGCCGGGCGGTGGCATCCTCCTCACTCATGCTGGCGGGCGCGACGCCTTTACGCCGCTGGTGGTCAAGAACACCCATGATGTCATTGTCCGCGACATTCGCGTCCGCCCTGATCGCGCTGCACTAGATCGCGGCGCCAACAGCGCGTTCATCATCGAAAACAGCCGCAACGTGATCTTCGATCATGTCAGCGGCGCTTGGGCCGTCGACCAGAACATGAGCGGGTATGGCGACAATACCGACATCACGGTGTCCTGGTCGATTTTCGCCGAAGGCATCCAGCCGCATGATAAATGCGCACTGCTGGCCAGCGATCCCAAGGGGCCGCAGCGTTTCAGCTTCATCGGCAATCTGTGCGCCCATAATGGTGACCGCAATCCAGATGCCAATTTCCCGCCCGGCTCGTGCGTCGAAATCACCAACAACGTCTTTTACAATGCCGCGTCACAATTCACCGAAATATGGGAAAGCTATGGCGGCACCCCGGTGAACATCATCAATAACAGCTTCATCCGTGGCCCTAACACCGCTTCGCGCGCCGTCGCCATCGATCTGCCGCGCATCGGCTCCACCGGCCCGGCGCGCATTTACCAATCGGGCAATCTCTATGATGGCCGAACCTCACGCCTGCTGGCCCCTTCGGCAACTGTCGCAATCGTCGCCCGGCCTCTATGCAATGCTGCTCCACCAAGGTTCAGTACGTTGCAAAGCTATGCCCGGGTGCTGGAGTCCGCCGGTGCCATGCCGCGCGATCGCTTCGACAAGCGCATCGTCAACGAAGTCCGCTCCGGTACCGGCGCCATCCCCAAAACCTTTGGCCAATTGTCCGCTGTCAGCCCCGGACAACCCTATCCCGATACCGATGGCGACGGCATGGATGATCGCTGGGAACGCGCGCATGGCCTGAATGTCGGTCGCAACGACGCCTGGGGCGATGTGGATGGCGATGGCTGGAGCAATCTCGATGCCTTCCTCGATGTCGCCCACCGTCGCGCCGCCGCGCCGCAAAAGGCCGTCTGATGGCAAGCGCTGCCCCCACCAATGCACCATCGCACGCCGGGTCATCACAAGCTCCCGTGGCGACAAAGCCGAAAGACTTCAATGTAGCCGCGCATGGCCTGCGCGGTATCGCTGCGATGATGGTATTTTTCGCCCATCTGTTCGGCGGTACGGCCGAACATATCTATTCGTCGGATGCCGCCTATGCCGCTGCGGTGCGGCCGTTCTGGAATATCGGCACGTTCGGTGTTGAACTGTTCTTCGTCATCAGCGGCTTTGTCATCATGCCCAGCGTCACGCGCTATTCGCTCAAGGAATTTGCGTTGCGGCGCTTGTTGCGGCTCTACCCGCTGTTTCTCGGCTTTTCGCTGTTGTTCGTCATCCTCAACGCCATGACCTCGGCCTATCCGCGGCTCGACAATCCGCTCACGGTGATTTCGGGGTTGTTCTTTCTGAACCTGTTCACCGGCACCGAGCAACTCACGCCCAACGCCTGGAGCCTCAGCTTCGAGGTACTGTTCTACATCGCGGCGGCGCTATCCTGGTATTATGCCGTCACACGCCGCAACCTCGTCATGGCGCTGGTCATGCTGGCGCTGTCGGCGGCACTTGTCGTGCGCTTTCCGATCGTCACCTATTTCATCCTCGGGGTGATGGTGCGCGTCGTCCATGATCGCGGCTGGTTCCTGCCGCGCCGTCTCGGTTGGCTGTGCGAACTGCTGGTGCTGGCGGCGATGCTGTGGCTCGCCTCGCTCGACCATTACGAATATAATTGGGTGGACATTGCCAAACCGGTGGTGCCGCCGCTCATCGCCTGCACCGGGCTGTATTTCTACTTCGCCGTTCATCCGGGAAGCCTCACTTCACGGCTGCTCGGCAACAAGCCCATCCTCTATCTGGGAACGGTCAGTTTCAGCCTCTATATCGTCCACCCATACATCTACCTGCCGATGCGGCTGGCGTTCGACGGCCTGGGCTGGTTCACTGGCAATCCCTGGCTCTCGATGCTGGTCTTTGTCAGCGCCGTCACGCCGCTGGTGCTGCTCGCCACGGCGTTTGTCTATGAACGCCTCGAACGCCGGCCGTATGCCTGGTTCTTCCGGCAGGACATTTATCGCGGCCGCACCACCGAGCCTGTGGTTGCCGAAACGCCGACAAATCCGGACGCACGCAACTGACGCTATGCTCGTCACGCCCAGCCGGTTTCAACGGCCGTTGCATCTTGACACATATTACCAAATAGGTTAGGTTACCGGAGTGTAGCTCTTTGACATTGCCAATTTCCATACGGATGACGCCGCCAGAACGACCCGATTCAGGTGTCGACTTGGTGTCGACTTCCAAAAATAATCTTTGCTTTATAATTGGCTGATGTGTTTCGCTCGGCATGCAATAATTTCGGTTCAGTGGCGCAGTCTGATGCCGATCCCGACATAGCCACGGTCAAAACCGTCGGTCACAGGCGTCGCGCGCCGCTCGGCATAGCTGGCGGTGACGAACAACGAAACGGTCCGGTTCATCAGATATTCGATCTGCGCCGATCCAAACGTCGTGCGCAACACGTTGGGCAACCCGGTGTAATGGGTTTTCTGATGCCCTATTGTGGCCGTAAACCGCAGATTGTGGCGCACTTCCTGGTCGATGCGCAGGTTAATGCTCGAATCGTCTCGGCCGATGGCGCCGGCGCGCACCGTCGCGCTATCGCCGCTTGCCCCCTTCAATGTCACGGTCGTGCGCCGCGTTGGCGACCAGGAGACATTGGCGCTGGCGGCAAACCCCGAAAATGACCTGAGCGAGGCATCATCGGGATTGGCATTGAAGGCGCCGATGCCGATTTCCCCGCTCCAATGGTCGGTGGTCGTCAAGCGCGCGCCGCCTATGATCCCGGTCGTCGTCATGTCCCTGTCGACGCCACCACTGTCGAACGCCTGGTCAAAATCACGGCGATTGACATAGGGCTGGACGAACAAGGCCAGCATCGGCGTCGCGATGACCGTCGCCCGCACTGCAAGGTAATAGGTGGCCAGCGAACGTTCGGCATCTTCGGGTGATCGATAGCCAAGGTGCCCCGCAGCCGTGCGAAGCTCAAGGCCGATGCGCCCAGTCTGATAGCCATATTCGAAATTGCCGCCAATCGAATCGAGCAACCGCGGCGGCATATCGCGATTGGTATTAGCCTCCGGATCGTTGCGCGTTTCGGCAAGCCGGTCAAAATGCGCCCCTGCCGCAAAACGGTTCTTGTCGTTTATCGAATAACTCCCGGATCCGGCAAAGCCAAAGGTCGTGTGGCTCTCGGAATTGTTGTCGGCATATTCGCGGATGTCGGCATAGATATCGGACTGATATTTCAATCTGTCGCCAACGCCCTCCAGCCGCAGATGTGGCGTGATGATGAAGATGAAATCCGATATCGGCTTGGTCGAAACCGCAAAGACGTTGCTGTCATATCGGGCTTCAACACCGATTTCGCTGGCCAATGTCGCAGCGCCAATCTGCAAATTGCGCGGCTCATAGCCCGGTCGCGGCAATTTGTCGGAAATGGTCTGCGTCGCGTTCGATCCATCGGCATTTTGCGCCCGCACCACAGCCGGCGCACAAGTCACAAGTGCAGCGGCCATGGCGCCACAAACGACACGCCGACAGCTTCCAGGGCGGACCACGCCGTTCAGAACCAGGCCTCGGGAATGTTCACCGTGTCACCTGGCTGAACCAAGGTATCGGGCTTTGCGCCACCCTTGGACACGCTGCCGCCCGATGGCCGGAGGATCGCGGCCTTTTTGGTGTCAGCGCGGAATGTATAGCCGCCGGCAATCGAAACAGCCGTCAACACCGACATTCCGGGCACATAGGGATATTGCCCAGGCCGCTGGACTTCGCCCAGAATGAAGAACGGCCGATATTTCTGCACCTGCACACTGACACTGGGGTTGCGCAAAAGTTCGCGAGTCTTGATCGCTTCTACCAGCGCCGCCTGCAATTCGTCGGCAGTCTGGCCGGCAGCAGTCATTGTGGGCAGCAACGGCACGGCTATGGTACCGGCGTCGCCAACGACATAGGTGTTGCTCGCTGCATCGAGCCCAAAAACCGTGATGCGCACTTCATCGCCGGCGCCCAACCGATAGGCTCCCTGCGGTGTCGCCGTGAGCGGCGCCATGGTGGCCGATGAAGACGCACAGGCTGTCGTCAGCAACATCAAGGCCGCAAGCAGTGATTTTGCAGATGATTTCAAGATCATGGTCGACTCCCCCGGTTCGCATGTTCGTGCACGAACGCCATCGCCACCATCACTGGCACCATCCACAGCCGCGCATACATATGCGGGCTGGCGGTGGAAGATACCACCAATGCGGTGACAACCGATAGCGCCAGTGCAGCTGTCATTCGGTCGCGTTTGTAAACAAGCGCCGCCGCGGCAACGAGAACCGCGAGCAGCAACATCCAGCCAAACAACGCCAACAGGCCGCCTTCGGTCCAGAGCAGCAGATACATATTGTGGACAGGCGCACCCGTTGCGCTGACGACCCGATATTGATCGACGCCAAGCCCGACAAACATCGTGTCGCCGACCATGTGCCAGGCTTCCTCGATAAGGCTGAAACGGCCAGAAAATGTGCCTGCGGCCGCGATATTGCCGGTGTCGATCGCTGGCGCGATGCGCGTGTTGAACGCCTGAGGCAGCGATCCGCCTGCCGCCAGATAGACGGCGATGCCGGTAATGCCGGCCAGTATCGGCCAGATGTTGAGCCGTCGGCCACTGACCAATAGCATCGCGATGACACCAAAAACGGCACAGGCCAGTGCCGACACAGATGCCGCCAGCACCAGTGCCTCCACCAGGATCGCGCCGGCTATCAATGCCTGCCAGCCAGCGAGTTGCCGCTTGGCATGAAGATACAGCACGAACGGCAACAACATGGCGATGAAGGCGCCGTTCCAGTTGGCGTCCATCATGAAAGCACCAAGCCTTCTGGTGCCACTTATGAACTCCTGCCCGAACTTCTGATGATCTTCAAAACTGCCAGAAGACAGGAAATACACTGCGATTCCAAAAGTTTCCATGGCCACCAGTCCTGCCAACATGGTGCGCGCCAGCATGTTGGTCTTGTCGATACCATGGCCGATCAGAAGGAAAGGCAACACAATCAGGGCAAACCCATATTGCGCAACGGCAATCGCCCAACGCAGCGGCTCACCATTGACGATGCTGCCGATAAACAGCCCGGCCACCATGATCACAAACGCCAGCATCCACCAAGGCGTCAGTGCGCCGAGCGGGCGCGTTGTAACAGCGCCTCCCAAGCCGAGAAACAGCGCCGCAATACAAAACAGCGCATCGCTGGCGGTGAACATGATTTCGAACGGCCGCCAGGCTAGATAAGGCGCAAAGAACACCGCGAGCAGCAGAGCCGCCAGGCCGATGCGTCGAGCCAACGGCTTTATGCCGCCTTGAGTAGGCGCAGACAAAGCGAGCGTTGTTGTCAACGTGCATCCTCGACATTAAGCCAGCCACTGACATCGCGGCCAACCAGTGGCCCCAGCATTTCGATATCAGTGGCGTAAAAGTCACGAAGTCGCCTGCGCAGCTCACTGGTCAAGGGTGGATAGTCGGGCCGGCGAGCGAGCGCCGAATGCACCGATTGGAACCACGGCTGACGGCGCAGCGGGGCGGCAATGGGCTTCATCGGGGCGAGCAACCGCCGCAGCGCCAGTGGCAAAAGGGGTGCCTCACTGTCGTTGACCCGGGCGCTGACTTCGGCCGTGGCAATGCGTGGGGCAAGGCCAAGGTGGTTCGAAATCCGTCCAATGACATCCTCGGGCTCACGTCGGATATCCTCGTGCAGGATGAAAGCGAGACTTTCACGGGGAAAAATATCGAGGAAGCGCAATAAATGCCGATGATAGAGGCCGTCCTCAAGGAATCGTGGCCGTTCGGCGCTTTTCAGCAGGTATTTTTCCGGCGGAGCCCCAACTGTGCCGCGCCGGAACAACATGCAATAGTCGGAATAGGCGCGCTCGACAGGGTTGCGCAGTTGCACGACCAGTCGGACACTAGGAAGCAGGGACCGCATACGTCGCGCAGCCAGCGGGTGCGCAAGGTAGTCGGCGGATTTTTCGCCAACAATCTGTCCTGTCGTGGCATCGGCGAACCAGCGCGCATACCAACTATCGCCACGCTCATATTCGGTACTGAAATAATGCGGTTCAGGGCTCGGCAGAAAAACATCGGGATGTTGCTGCAGTTGATGCACAATCCAAGTCGTTGCCGCTTTTGCAGCGCCGATAATGATGAAATCGGGCAGGCGTGGAGTAGGACCATCTTTCATTGCCATGGTCCTTCAGTTTGAAGCAGTGCAGATGATGGCGGCTATCGTATTGCCCATTCGGTCGATGTCATTGGCAGAAAGGGTGTGATCTATCGGCAGCATCAGGCTGGTCTGGCCGAGCATATGCGCCAGCGGCAACGGATTTACCGGGGCAAGCCTGGCATCCTGAATGGCGCGTTCCAGATAAATTTCAGGGCAGGAGCCGCTAAAGCACGGGATTCCAGCGTCATTTGCTTCTGCGACTATACGATCCCGGCTCCAATCCGGACGAAGGCGATAGGGGCGTAGAAAAGCATAGAATTTGTAATAGGCATGCCCAATTTCGGGCTCGGGACGTGTGAGACGTAGCGCTGGCACGGAAGCCAGGCGATTGTTGAGGGCTGCGGCATTGCCGCGCCGGGCTGAAAGCCAATCGGGTAGTTTTTCGAGCTGTACGAGACCGATGGCGGCCTGCATTTCTGTCAGGCGGAAATTGCTGCCGAAACTGTGATGAAGGTGACGGAACGAGCGGTTGGTGCTGGGTTCTTGCATTGCTTTAAGTGACTTGCCATGATCCTTGTAAGACCAGGCGCGATCCCAGATGTCGGCATCGCGCAGGACCAACATCCCGCCTTCGCCACCGGTGGACATGATCTTGTCGGTGCAGAAGGAGAAAGCAGCGGCGTCGCCGAAACTGCCGACTGGGCGGCCTTCGATGGTGGCGCCGTGTGCCTGGGCGCAGTCTTCGATGACTTTTAGGCTATGGCCTTCGGCTAAGGCCATGATTTCATTCATGGCGCAGGGCCATCCGGCGAGGTGGACTGCGATAATGGCTCGGGTGCGGTCCGACATGGCCGAAGCGATGGTTGCGGCGGTGATGTTCTGGCTGACGGCATCGACATCGGCGAACACCGGCACGGCGCCTACAGCGACGACCACGGCCACCGAGGCGAAAAAACTGCGTGGCGTTACAATGACTTCATCGCCTGGACCGATGCCGAGGGCGCGTAGCGCAAGCTCTAGCGCGAGGGTGCCGTTGGCAAGTGCGATGGCGTGGGGTTGGTGGCATAGGGTGGCGAAGGCGGCTTCGAAGGCCTTGTTTTGCTCGCCGTGGACAAGGCTGTTGGTGCGTCCTGCCTGGAGTACTGCGGTGACTGCGGCGATTTCGTCGGGGTCATGGCGGGGCCATTTCGACAAGATCGGCGGTAGTGAGCGGGGGGCCGGCCGGGGCTTGGCGGGGGTCGCGCGGGAGTGTGAACGGACATCGGCCGGGCGTGACGCGGAAAGCAGGGCCGTCATTGCTGGACAACCGATGGCGCTATGGCCATGGCAGCCGGCGCATGGCTGCGCGCCGGGCGGGTCGGACGCATTGTCGGCACCAGCGTCGGGGCGTCGATCCGCGTTGGTTTGCGGTCCACGACTGAGCGGACCATGTGGCGGACAAAGGCTTCGTCGTCGCGCAGGCTGGCAGTTTCGAGTTGATCGAAGACATGGTCGAGCTCGGCAATTGGTACTGCCTGAGGCTCGGCTTCGAAGATGCCGGGCACGGTTGATGGCAGGCGTTCCTCGCCGGAGTCGAAAAGCTCCTCATAGAGTTTCTCGCCCGGTCGCAACCCGACGATGTCGATCTTGATATCGACATCGGGCTCGAGACCGGCGAGGCGGATCATGCGCCGGGCAATGTCGATCACCTTTATCGGTTCACCCATGTCGAGAACGAAGATGCGACCGCGACGGGCGTTTTCGGCGACGGCTTGGGCGCTGCTTTGCAGGATAAGCTGCACGGCTTCGTGGACGGTCATGAAGAAACGTTCGATATCGGGATGGGTGATAGTGAGCGGTCCACGGCGTGCCAACTGGCGTTGCAGCAGCGGGATCAGTGAACCGGACGAACCCAGCACATTGCCGAAGCGTACGGTCATGAAGCGTGGCGCCCCCATTTCGCGGTGGCCGGCGAGATCGAGCGCCTGGCAATAGAGTTCGCCCAGCCGCTTGGTGGCCCCCATCAGCCCAACCGGGTTGACGGCCTTGTCTGTCGAAACCTGCACCATGGCGCGGACGCCGTATTTGAGCGCGGCATCGGCGACGTTGCGGGTGCCGATGACGTTGGTGAGAACGCCGGCGCAAGGGTTGGTTTCCACCAGCGGCACGTGTTTGAGCGCGGCGGCGTGGAACACAAGTTCCGGGCGATGGCTTGCAAAGGCCTGCATGAGACACTCGCGCTGGCGGATTGAGCAAAGCACCGAACGGCGGGGAAGATGGGGGAAATTTTCCTGCATCTCCATGTCGATGGTGTAGAGATTGAATTCCGAGTGATCGAGCAGGACGATTTCGGCGGGTTGCAAGGCGGCAATCTGCCGGACCAGTTCGGAACCGATGGTGCCGCCGGCACCGGTGACCAGAACGCGGCTGCCGGCAATCGCGGCCTTTGCCACGCTGCGGTCGCGCTTGCGTTGTGGACGGCCGAGAAGATCCGCCATGTCGATGAAGCCTGGGTCGAGGGCGCCCGGCGCTGCTGCTTCGACGCCAATGCTGCCCGTCATGCGGCCGACTGTGAGACCGAGGCTTTCGGCCTTGTTGACCAGATGCACCATTTCGGCGCCCGGCCGATGCTCTGGACCACCGACCAGGAACAGGCAATCGGGGCGTTGGCCGCTGGCATCGAGCTTGTTGACGACGGTTTCCAGTGCCTCGATGGTGCCGAGCACAGGGACACCGCGCAGCCGCAAATTGAGTTCGCGGCCCGTGATGTCGAGGATGCCGACTGGAATGAAGTGCGTATGGCGGGCGGTTTCGAGGCTGCGGAGCGCCGCGTCGACGCGATCCGAAGGGCCAGCGAGCAGGATGCGCTGTGTACCTGCATCCCGTTTGACAGGATCTGCCGGCGGCGTTTGGCGCGCTGAGGCGTTTTCACGCCAGGCGCGGCGCGAAATGCGCATGCCGGCCATGAGCGCCATCATGATGAACCATTGAATGATCGGCACCGAGGCCGGGACCCAATCGCCGCGACCGCTGAGTCGAAGCGTGACGAAGGTGACGGCGACAGAGACTGTTGCCACCTGGATAAGGAAGGCGAGATCGGCAACCGACACATAGCGCCAGGCGCGACGATGAGCGCGCAGGCCAAGTAGCACGGCAATAGTCACACCTGCGGCCAGCAGCATGGCACCGGGTAGGCCATCGCGCATCATCTGTGGCAAGGCGCCGTTCATGCGCAGGCCGACAGCCGCGGTGAAAGCGAATGCGGCGGCACCGGCATCAAGGCCGGTTAGGATCACGCAGCGCAGCATGCGCCAATTGCGGTCACCGAATAACACTGGCAGCACTACACGCCCCCTTGGGTTGTTGCCTGATTTTGCCTTGGTGATGTGCCTGCGCTGCCACCCAGCTTTTTTGTACGCAGACACCCAAGACATTGTCAGTGATTGCAAAACGTAAAGGTAAACTAGTCCTGAACTGCCAGGGCAAGAAGACGCGTTTCGGTATGGGCGACCAGCGTCATCCGAATAGGGTCGGGTATTTTCGGATTATATATTGTGGGCGTTCATGGAACATCGGTGATGAATTTTGCCCATGTTGGATATGTGCTGCGCAACCGGGCTAATCCTCATTATCATCCATAAGCGCCATCCACCTCAAAAGGACTATGTCCGAAATACCGTCCGTCGCCGCGTGGCCAAGCCGCTAGAAAGGCAGCAGAGAATTCGGGGCCAATATCAGGAGGGCTAGGGCAATGCCTGCCAGCGAACTGGGCGACATTCGAGATGAGCTTTGGCACGGCGATGCAGCGGGACCGGTTACGATTGCCTTTCCCTTTGTCGGAGGGGCTGTTGGCGGCAGTCATATTTCGGCGGTTAAGTTGATTACGGGTCTGGACCCGCGCGAGTTCAAGCCGTTGGTGATATTGCACCGTGCCGAGGCGCCGACGATCGACCTTCTGGAATCGGAAGGCATTTCCTTTGAACGGGCGCCGACCGAGGATTGTTTCGATCCGGTAGGTCCCGACAAATTGCGGCAATTGGCAGCGGTGCCGCGGCGGACATTTTTGCTTGAGCGGTTTCTGCGCCAACGCAATGTGCGGATTGTTCATACCAATGATGGCCCGATGCACGCCACCTGGGCGTTGCCGGCCCGGTTGGCCGGGGCCAAGCTGTTGTGGCACCATCGCGGCAATCCGCGCGCCGCCGGGCTGCGCTTCCTGGCGCCCTGGCTTGCCAACCGCGTGGTTTCGGTGTCGCGCTTTGCCAGTCCGCCGCCGGGGCTGATTTCGGCTGCGAACCGCAACAGCGTTGTGCACAGCCCGTTCGATACCTCGATTGCCGATGCCGCCAGCATGGACGCCCGTCCGGCGACGGCGTTGGCACCCTTGGTGGAAATGGCGCAACTCGGCCTGCCACCGGGAGCACGCCTGTTGGGGTTTTTCGGCCATCTGATCGATCGCAAGCGGCCCATACAATTTGTCGAGACGGTGGCGGCGATCACGGCACGATGCCCCGGCATGCCGGTGGCCGGACTGATGTTCGGCGAAGCGCTGGAGCCTGGGCTGGATGTTGCCGTGATGGAACGGGCGCGCGAACTGGGCGTGGCCGACCGCATCCGGCTGATGGGGTTTCGCACGCCGCCCGAGCCCTGGCTGGAGGCGTGCGATGTGTTGGTGGTGACCGCCGTCGACGAACCTTATGGCCGGACGTTGGTGGAAGCGATGTTGCTGGGCACGCCGGTGGTGGCGGCGGCATCAGGCGGCAATGTCGAGGCCATCCGCCATGGCGAAACCGGCGTGCTGGTGCCGCCCGATCGCCCCGAAGCCTTTGCCAATGCCATCATCGCCTTGCTGGAGGAGCCGATGGCGGCGGCGGCGCTGGCGGCGACCGCACGGACCGAGGCGCTGGCGCGGTATGGCATTGCCGGGCATGTGCGCTCGATCAGCGACATTTATCGACAACTGGCCGCGTGATGAGTGTCTTGCACGTCATCACCGGTCTGAATGTCGGCGGGGCCGAGGCCATGCTGGCCAAGCTGGTCGAACAGGGGGTTGGCGATGCCGACCTGTCGCCGCGGGTACTTTCGTTGCTGCCGCTGGGCCGCGTGGCGCCGCGAATTGCTGCGTGCGGGGTGCCGGTTGAGACGCTGGGCATGACGCAGGGGCGGGCATCGCTGGCGGCGGTATCGCGGTTGCGCCAACAGGTTCGGGCGGCGCGGCCGGTGCTGCTGCAAGGCTGGATGCACCATGGCAATCTGGCAGCCTCGCTGGCGGCGCGGCTGGCAGGGCGCGCGGTGCCAGTGGTGTGGAATGTGCGGCATTCGCTGGTCGATATCGGCCATGAAAAGCCGTTGAGCCAG
>JANPEP010000033.1:0-6412 GCA_031422995.1 Polymorphobacter sp.
GTGGTTGCGGATTGGCGGGTACTGGTATCCGCGGGGAGGGATTCCGATCGATGTGTTCTGGGCTTCGGGGCCGCAGCCTGCGGGGCTGTGGGTGCCGGAACAGGGGGTTGCTGGGTATCGGGGGCGGGGTTGAGTGGGATTTGGAGGGGCGTTGGCGGGGAGTCGGGTGGGAGTCGCAGTGCGATTCGCCGGGTAGTTCAGGGGATGCCGGTCATTTTGTGAGTCTGGAGGCTGAGGCGCCAGCGCGAGTTGTCGAGGCAGTGGCGAATGGCGGCCTGGGTGTTGGCCTGCACATCGGGGCCGTCCATGGGTTGCAGGAAGAAATGGTCGAAGGCGAGGGCTTCGAAGCGATCGGGCATGGCGAGGGGCTGGGGATAGACGAGTTTCAGCTCGTTTCCGGCAGTGAGTTTGAGGGGCGCGGCGGCCTTTGGGCTGACGCAGATCCAGTCGATGCCGGGGGGCGGGACCTGGGTGCCGTTGGTTTCGATGGCGATTTCGAAACCATGGGCGTGGAGGGCCTCGACAAGGGGGGAATCGAGTTGCAGGAGGGGTTCACCGCCGGTGCAGACGATGAGGCGGTGGTGAGGGGTGGGACCCCAGCTTTGGGCGGCGGTTTCAGCGAGCGATGAGGCGGTTTTGAACTTGCCGCCGCCGGGGCCGTCGGTGCCGATGAAATCGGTGTCGCAGAAGGTGCAGACGGCCTGGCTGCGGTCTTGCTCGCGACCGGTCCAGAGGTTGCAGCCGGCAAAGCGCAGGAAGACGGCGCGGCGGCCGGTTTGGGCGCCTTCGCCTTGCAGGGTTAGGAAGAGTTCTTTTACGGCGTAGGTCATGGTGAGGGCTTTAGTCGGTTATTGGGTGCTGTGGGACCCCTCTCCCCGCTCGCTACGCGGGTCGCCCTCTCCCCACAGGGATAGGGTTTAGAGGGCGGGGTCTTCCTGGCCGGCTTCGGCGAAGCCTTTGGCGCGGAGGCGGCAACTGTCGCACTGGTGGCATGGGGTTCCCGCGGGCGTGGGGTCGTAGCAGCTCCAGGTGAGGGCGAGGGGGGCGTTTACCGTGCTGGCGGCGCGGACGATGTCGGCTTTCGTCATCGCGGCGAGGGGCGTGTGGACGCGGAATTTTTGGCCTTCGACGCCGGCCTTGGTGGCGGTGTTGGCCATGGCTTCGAAAGCCTGGATGAATTCGGGGCGGCAATCGGGGTAGCCGCTGTAGTCCAGCGCGTTGACGCCGATGAAGATGTCACGGGCACCGGCGGCTTCGGCCCAGCCGAGCGCTACGCTGAGGAAGATGGTGTTGCGGGCGGGGACGTAGGTGACGGGGATGCCAGACGCTAAAGACGTTTCGACACCAGATTTGGGGACGTCGATGTCGGCAGTGAGGGCGGAGCCGCCGAAGCCTCGCAGATCGAGGGGGAGAGTGATGTGACGCTCGGCGCCCAGGGCCGCGGCGACGCGGGCGGCGTGGGTGAGTTCGATGCGATGGCGCTGGTTGTAGTCGATGGTGAGGGCGAGGAGGCGATAGCCCTGGGCACGTGCCATTGCGGCGACGGTGGTGGAATCGAGGCCGCCGGACAGGAGGACGACGGCGAGAGGGGCGGTTGTGGGCATTACGCTTCGATGGCGAAAATTTTGGCGCAGAATTTGCAGTCGACGCTGATTTTGCCGTCGGGGCCGCGCATGTCGATGCGTTCGGCCTCGGGGAAGCTTTCGATGACGCCCTGGATGTGGGCGAGGTTGCAGCGGCAGCCGCGGCTGGGGGTGACGCCATAAGTGATGCGGATTTCCTCCTCGTGGAACAGGCGCCAGAGGAGCGATTCGGCGGCGAGGGCCGGATCGGTGAGTTCCTCGGGTTTTGTGGTGCCGGCGAGGGTGGCGATGTGTTGCCAATCCGGGTGGAGTTCGACGACGTCCAATCGTTCACCGCCGAGTTCGCGGCGGGCGAGGTGCTGGACGAGGATCCCGCCGGCGATCCAGCCAGTGTCGCGGCTGCCGGCGATGCCCAATTTGATCATGGTGGGGAGTTGTTCGGAATTGGCGAAATAGCCTTCGATGGCGTGGGCGATGTTGTCGCCTTCGAGGGGGACGATGCCCTGGTAGCGTTCGGATGCGGCGGTTTGATCGAGGGTGATGGCGAGGTGGCCGTCGCCAAAGAGTTGCGGCAGGGTCATGCCGGGGGTGATGGCGGACGAAGGATCGTAGTTCAGGTAGCCGCGGACAGCGCCGGCGCGATAGTCGCAGACGAGGAGATCGATGGCGCCGCCCCTGGATTGGGCCTGGAGGGTGAGTTGGCCATCATCGGGGCCGGTGCCGGGGCGCAGGGTGGCGCCGAGGAGCGCGGTGACGGTGAGCGCTTCGGCGAGGAGGTGCGCGAGGGGGGCGGGGTAATCGTGCGCAGAGAGGACAGCGTTGAGCGCGGCATCGAGACGGACCATCTGGCCGCGGACGTTGCGGGCGGCGACGGTGAAACCGAGGCTGCGATCGGCGATGGGGGCGAGGCCCTCCCTTGGGCCTTCAGTCATCACAGTTTCCCCATGCACCAGAGCAGGATGGCCTTTTGGACGTGGAGGCGGTTTTCGGCTTCGTCCCAGACTACGGATTGCGGTCCATCGATGACGGCATCGGTGACTTCCTCGCCGCGATGGGCGGGGAGGCAGTGGAGGAAAAGGGCGTTGGGGGCGGCCTTGGCCATTAGGGCGGCATTGACCTGAAATGGCAGCATGGCGGCGATCTTGTCCTTGGCGGACGTTTGGCCCATCGACACCCAGGTATCGGTGACGACGGCTTCGGCGCCTTCGATGGCGGCGGCGGCAGAGCGGACGAGATCGATGCTGCCTCCGCGGCAGCCGGCGGTGGCGAGCACCGCCTGGTCGGGATCATAGCCGTGGGGGACGCCGAGGCGGAGGTCGAAACCGAGGACGGAGGCAGCTTCGATGAGCGAATTGGCCATGTTGTTGCCATCGCCGAGATAGGCCCAGCAGCTGTTGGCGACTGGGCGGCCAGTGCGTTCTTCGAAGGTCATGATGTCGGCCATGACCTGGCACGGGTGGCTGATGTCGGTGAGGGCGTTGATGACTGGGACGCCGGCATTTTCTGCGAGGGTCTCGAGGGTGGCGTGGGTGTTGGTGCGGATCATGATCGCATCGACCATGCGGCCGAGAACGCGGGCGGTATCGGCGACGGTTTCGCCGCGGCCGAGCTGCATTTCGCCCGCCGAGGTCACGATGCTGGTGCCGCCGAGTTGGCGGATCGCCATGTCGAAGCTGAAGCGGGTGCGGGTGCTGGGTTTTTCGAATATCATCGCCAAGGTGTGGCCGGCCAGCGGCGTGTCGGCGTCGGGTGTGCCTTTGGGGAGACAACCATTGTTGGCACCGGAGGTGCGGCGCGCGGCTTTGCGGCGATGGGCTTCGTCGAGGATGGTGCGCAGGCCGGCGGCCTTGGCGGTTGCGAGATCGAGGAAATGGGGCATCGGGTGATTCCTGGGCGCCTCCTAAGGGGGAGGGGGCTTGGCGTTGGGCGGGACTCCCCCACCCCCGGCCCCTCCCGCAGCCGAAGGCGACCGGAGGTCAACCGGGAGGGGAGAAGAGGTCAGGCGGCTATGGCGGGGGTGTAAGCCCTTGCGGCGGCGGAGAGTTTTTCGACGCACTCGCGGATGTGGGATTCGGTGATGATGAGGGGCGGCAGCAGGCGGACGACATTGTCGCCGGCGGCGACGAGCAGGATGCCGTGGCTGCGGGCATGATTGACGAAGGCGCGGCTGTCGGATTTCATCTTGAGGCCCATCATCAGGCCCATGCCGCGGACGCTTTCGAACAGATTGTCGTGGTTGGGAATCATCTGCTCGAGGCTGGCCCGCAGGCGGGTGGCCATTTCAGTGACATGCGCAAGGAAGGCCGGTTCGGTGACAACATCGAGCACGGCCTCGCACGCGGCCATGGCGAGCGGGTTGCCGCCATAAGTGCTGCCATGGGTGCCGACGACCATGCCGGAGGCGGCATGTTCGGTGGCGAGGCAGGCGCCGACGGGGAAGCCGCCGCCGATGCCCTTGGCGATCGCCATTATGTCCGGGGTGAGGCCATATTGTTCATGGGCGAACAGCGTGCCGGTGCGACCGACGCCGCATTGGACTTCGTCGAGGATGAGCAAAAGCCCATATTCATCGCAAAGGTCGCGCAGGCCTCGCAGGAATTCCTGGGTGGCCGGGCGAATGCCGCCTTCGCCCTGGATCGGTTCGACGAGGATGCCGCCGATCGAGGGATCGATTGCGGCCTTTACGGCTTCGAGATCGCCGAAGGGCAGGACGTGGAACCAGTCCGGCAGCGGCTCGAAGCCCTTGCGCAGCTTTTCCTGGTCGGTCGCCGAGATGGTGGCGAGGGTGCGGCCGTGGAAGGCATTGGAGAAGGTGAGGATGCGATATTTTTCCGGGCGGCCGGCGGCGTAGTGATGGGCGCGGCAGGTCTTGATCGAACATTCGAGCGCTTCGGCGCCGGAATTGGTGAAAAAGACCGTATCGGCGAAGGTGAGATCGACAAGGCGTTGCGCAAGGGCAGCCTGGGCCGGGACCTTGTAGAGATTTGACGTGTGCATCAGCGTGGCGGCCTGTTTCTGGATGGCGCCGATGAGATGCGGATGGCTGTGGCCGAGCAGGTTGACGGCGATGCCGCTGGCGAAATCCAGCCATTCCCTGCCCTGTGCATCGTACAGATAGCAGCCGTCCCCGCGCACCGGCTCGACCTCGCAGCGGCCATAGACGGGCATCAGGGCAGTGATCGTCATTGTCTCGACTCCGGGGCGGGCTTGAAAACCGCCAACGCAAAAAGGCGGCCCAGAGCGACCGCCTTGGGTGACATATAGCGACTTGTGTCGGGGGTCTCAACCCCGTTGGGCTGCCGATGTCGCTTGTACGCTGGCATGCCGTTCAGAAGCGCGCGGCGAGCGAGACCATGCCGCCCTGGGTGTCGCCGCCAACGCTGACGCGGAGATCATCATCGAGGCGTTTGGTGAGCAGAAATGCCGAGCCTTCGCCGATGGCAGCGCCGGCCACGACATCATACCAATGGTGATCATGGCTTTGGACGCGGGCGAAACCGACTGTTGCAGCAAGGATTTCGAAGGGCAGGGCGGTTTTCCAGCCATAACGGGCGTGGAGATAGCCGGCGCCGGCAAAGGCCGATGCTGTGTGCGCGGATGGGAAGCTGTGGTCTCCGCCATTGGGGCGTTCGGAGTTGATGCTGTATTTGAGGATTTCCGTGGAAACGAGAGCGACGAAGCCGGTTTCGACGAGTTTATAGGCGCCTTCGCGATCATGTTTGTCGATGGCGATGACGCCGGCGGCGACCGGGATGCCGATGGCACCGATATCGGCATAAGTACGCCAGAAACTGTCACTGGCATGGGCAGGCGCAGTGACAATGGCTGCGCCAAGGGCAATGGCGGCGATTTTCGAGCGCATGAATGGGTTTCCCGTTCGATTCGGGGATGACGTAACGGCTTGTGGCGTTGACGCAATGTAATGTCCGGTAATGTTGGCCGATCAGAGGCCGAAACGGTGCCTGCTGGCGATGAGCAACGCGAGCGCAACGCCAAGGGCAGCGATGCTGATGATGAGTACAGCGCCGGCGACCATGTCCTTGATGATCTTGATTTCAGGATGAAGTTCCGGATGGAGCAGGTCGATGATGCCTTCGATGGCGGAATTGACCAGTTCCAGCGCCATGACGAGGGCGATGACCACAGCAACAAGCGCCCACCAGATGGTTTCCGGACGAAGGATGACCAGCGCAATAACGGCGAGGATGGCAAAAACACAGTGGGTGCGAAAGCTGTTTTCGCGTTGCCAGCCAGCGCGCAGCCCGGCCAAGGCAAAGCCAATGCGTTGGCGGAACGGCCGGTTCTTCATCGGTTTGCCTCGCTTGCCACACCGCCCATTGGGTAGTGGTGATCCCTACGGGAATCGAACCCGTGTTTTCGCCGTGAAAGGGCGACGTCCTAGACCGCTAGACGAAGGGACCGGCGGGAGAAGGGCTGCTAGAGGGCGCGTGGGTTTCCGTCAAGTCTTATACCCAAGCTATGTCGTCGACTTCGATTTCGGCGCTGGGTTCGCCCCTCCAATCGTCGCGTTTTACGCGGCCGGCGAGGTAGAAGGCGCGGCCCCGGGCGCCGGCGAGGGCGGCGCCGAGCGCGGTGTCGGCGTGGCGAAATGCGATGGCTTTGCAGCGCGCGCCATCGGCGCCCGACAGGACCAATTTGACGTGGTGTTCGCCAACGATGCGGCAATCAACCGCCGTCCACGGCCCGGAGGCGACGCGAGGTTGTGACCAGCCCTGACCATAGGGGCCGGCGACTTCAAGGGTTTCGGCAAGGGTGAGATTGACGGCGCGGGGCGCAACGGCGGCGTCGCAATCAAGTGCGCGGGTGGT
>JANPEP010000034.1:0-7918 GCA_031422995.1 Polymorphobacter sp.
GTCAGCACGAAATTGGCGTCGGTGCCGGCGTCGCTGTCTTCGATGTAGTCGAGATCGAGGACCGGGTTGCCGTTGTGGACACCGCAGCTGATGGCGGCGACCTGCATCGACAAGGGGTCGCCGGCCAGCGGTGTTTTGGCCATGATGCCGTCGATGGCGAGGCGCAGGGCGACCCAGGCGCCGGAGATCGAGGCGGTACGGGTGCCGCCATCGGCCTGGATGACGTCGCAATCGAGGGTAATCTGGCGTTCGCCGAGCAGCTTCATGTCGGTCACGGCGCGCAGGCTGCGCCCGATAAGCCGCTGAATTTCCTGGGTGCGGCCGGATTGCTTGCCCTTGGCGGCTTCGCGGCTGCCGCGGGTGTGGGTGGCGCGGGGCAACATGCCATATTCGGCCGTCACCCAGCCCGATCCCTTGCCGCGCAGCCACGGCGGCAGGCGGTCTTCGACGCTGGCGGTGACGAGGACGTGCGTCTGGCCGAATTTGACCAGGCACGAGCCTTCGGCATGGGCGGAGAAGCCGGGGATCATCTCGATGGTTCGCATCTGGTCGGGGGCGCGGCCGGAGGGGCGCATGGGCAGGGGTCCTTTGGATGTTCGGGGGGTGGGTAGCGGGGTGCGGGCGGGATGACAACAGGCGTCGGACAGCCTACATTGCGGTCATGCAGTCCCCTTCCGTGGCCGAACTCAACGACCGCGCCCGCGAGGTCTTTCGGCAGATCGTCGATTCCTACCTGGCCAGCGGTGCGCCCGTCGGCTCGCGCACCCTTTCGAAGTTGGGCGCGCTCGGCCTGTCGCCGGCGTCGATTCGCAACACCATGCAGGATCTTGAGGAACTGGGCCTGCTAGCGGCGCCGCACACATCGGCCGGCCGCCTGCCGACGCAATTGGGGCTGCGGATGTTCGTCGACGGCATGATGCAGGCCAGCGAGCCGAGCGAGGACGAGCGCAGCCTGATCGATGCGGGCCTGACCCGGGGCGCCGGCATCGAGGATGCGTTGGCACGGACCACTGCGGTCCTTTCGGGGCTGTCGCAGTGCGCCGGGCTGGTGCTGGTCGCCAAGACCGAGATGATCATTCGGCAGTTGAATTTTGTGCCGCTGTCGCCGGGGCGTGCGATGGCGATTCTGGTCGGCGCTGATGGCAGCGTGGAAAACCGGCTGGTGGTTTTACCCGAAAGCCTGCCGCCGACGGCGCTGGAGGCCGCGGCGAATTACATCAATGCGCGGCTGGTCGGCTTGACGCTGGCGGCGGCGGCGGATCGGTTGTCGGCGGAGGTAGCGGCCGATCGCGCGGCGCTCGATGCGATCACGGCGGGTGCAGTCGCGACGGGGCTGGCGGCGTGGTCATCCGATGGTGCGGCGCGTCCGGTGCTGATTGTGCGCGGGCAAGCCAATCTGGTCGAATCGAGCGTCGATCTGGAAAAGGTGCGGCTGTTGCTCGACGATCTGGAGGACAAGGAGGAGCTTGTCCGGCTGCTCGAACTGGCGCGCGGCGCCGAAGCGACCAAGATTTTCATCGGTGCCGAATCGCAACTATTCTCGCTTTCGGGGTCCAGCGTCATCGCCGCGCCCTATCGCGGACCCGGTGGCCGCGTTGTCGGCGTAGTGGGGGTTATCGGGCCGACGCGGTTGAACTATGCTCGCGTCATACCCATGGTGGATTACACCGCAAGAACACTCAGCAGGTTGGTAGCATGACAGATGTGAATGACGCGCCGGAAACGGAGCAGGACGACGCAATTCCCGCAGTTGAAATCAACTACGCCGAGGAACTTCTCGCGCGGGACAAGGATATTGCGGACTTGAAGGATCGCCTGCTCCGCCAGGCGGCCGAGACCGAGAACACCCGGCGCCGGCTGGAACGCGACAAGGCCGATACGGCAGCCTATGCGATGACGGGCTTTGCGCGGGATTTGCTGGCGGTGGCCGACAATCTGCGCCGCGCCGTTGCCGCCTTGCCGGCCGAAGGTTTCGACGGCGTGCGTGCCGGTATCGAAGCGACCGAGCGCGAGTTGACGGCGATCTTTGGCCGCCACGGCATCACCAAGGTGGAGACCGCCGGGCAAAAGCTCGATCCCAATCGCCACCAGGCGATGATCGAGGTGGAGCATGAGACGCACGAGCCGGGCGCCATCGTCGATGAGTTGCAGGCCGGGTACCTGATCAAGGATCGGTTGTTGCGGCCGGCATTGGTCAGCGTGGCGAGGGCTAAAGCGTGATCATCGTCATCGCGCGGCTGGAGTTCGAGCCGGATCGGCTGGTGGCGATCGAGCCGGCGTTGGATGCGATGATGCGGGCGACCTGGGAGGAATCGGGCTGCCTGTCCTATTCGATGGCGATCGAGAATCGGGCGGAAGGCATCTGCACCATTGTCGAGCGCTGGGAGGATGAGGCCGCGCTGAAATCGCATTTCACGGCGCCGCACATGGCGGCGTTCCAAACGGCCATCATTGGCGCAGTGCGATCGATGGATGCGAAGCTTTATGACGTGGTGAATGAGCGGTCGCTGGTGGTCTAGCCGGGTTTCACGTCGCAGTTTTCACATCGCCCGCTTTTACATCAATCGTGACCGGCAGCTCCGCCGCAGCTTCGGCGGCGTCCTTGTCGGCCTGGTCCTTGAGGATGCGCCCGATCGCCCAGGCACCGACGGCCATCCCGATCATGCCCATCGGTCCCAGGCGCCGGGCCACAAACGGCAGCGCCATGCCGATGACGGCGCCCGCTGGCCCCGCGGCGACGCCGCCGACGGTGCGGGCCAGCGTGCGGCCTGCGACCGCCGAGATCATGTTTCCAAGCAATGCCATCATCGTCTCCTTGTCGGCATAAATAGGCGACTGGCGCCAAGGTTCCAGAGTTAGACCCGGAACCGACCACATTTGCACATCCTTCTCGCGCCTGGCGGCCCGTTGGGGGCGTCGGCGCGATTGCCCAGGCCCAAGGCCTGCGCTCCACGCCCCTCCTACCCAGCAAACCGCCCGGCACGATCTTGCTGTGCAACAATGGTCGGTTCCAGTGTCAGGCCTTTTGTCTGGCGATCCAGCGATCGACATGCGCCTCCAGCACGTCGAGCGGCACTGGGCCGTTCTCCAGCAGCGTGTCGTGGAAACGGCGCTCGTCGAAGCGATTCCCCAATGCGGTTTCGGCCTTGGCGCGCAGCTGCTTGATGCGCAATTCGCCGATCTTGTAGGCCAGCGCCTGCCCCGGCCAGGTGATGTAGCGGTTGATCTCGGCCTCGACATTGTGCTGGCTGAGCGCGGTGTTGGCCATCATGTACTGGATGGCCTTGTCGCGGCTCCAGCCCTTCACATGCATGCCGGTATCGACAACCAAGCGCGTGGCGCGCCACATTTCATAGCTGTAGCGGCCCATTTTCTTTTCGGGCGTGTCGTACAGGCCCATCTCGTCACCCAGGCTTTCGGCATAAAGTGCCCAGCCTTCGACAAAGGCGGTGAACGAGGCGAGGTGGCGGCGGAAATCCGGCACCGCGAGTTCCTGTTGCAGCGAGCCTTGCGTCTGGTGGCCCGGCGCCGCCTCATGGAGCGAGAGCGCCGGCAGTTCATACAGCGGCCGCTGATCGAGATGGGTGGTGTTGACGCGATAGACGCCGGCGCGGCCGTTGGCGACGCTGCCCCATTCGGAATAGGCGGTGGTGGTGCCCTCGGCCTGATCGGCGGGGATGGGTTTGACCGAGAACGGCAGGCGCGGCAGCTTGCCGATGATTTTCGGCATCCAGTCGTCGATCTGCTTGGTGACCCAGGCGGTTTTCTCCAGCAGTTCCTGCGGGGTTTTGGCGTAATATTTCGGGTCGCTGCGCAGGTGCGCGACATAGGCCTTGCGATCGGGGAAGCCGGCATCGGCCGCCACCCTGTCCATGGCGGCGTTGATGCGCGCGACTTCGGACAGGCCGATCTCGTGGATCGCTTCGGGGGTAAGATCGGTGGTGGTCATTTCGCGGGCGCGATAGGCGTAATAATCGGTGCCGCCGGGGGTGGCGCCGATGCCCACCGTCTGCCGGCATTTGGGGGCGTATTCGGCGGTGTAGAAGGCGAGCAGCTCGGCATAGGCGGGCACGACGCCGGTGGTGATGAGCGCGCGGGCGCGAGTCTGGAGCGCGGTCCAGTCGGTTTCGGTGATGATCGCAGGGCGCTTGGCGGCAAAAGGTGCCCAGAACACCGAATCTTCGGGGCGAGCGACGACATGGGTGGAAATCGACTTGTCGAAGCCCTTCAAGGGCTCACACGGCTGGGCATAGCCGCCGGCAAGCCCCGTGCGGGTGACGGCGATCTGCGCCTTGTTGTACGCCGGATAGGCCGCCAGCCGCCCCAGATAGGCGTCATAGTCGGCCTTGGTTTCGAGCTTCGCCGATTCGGGATAGCCGGCGAACCCCGTGTGCCAGCCCGAATAGGTGGTGAAGGTCATGGCGCGCTGGCCAAAGCGATTGCCGTCGACGCGGTCCTTGAGCATCCGGCGCAGCACGTCGCGGTTGATCGCGTCCTCGGGCGACAGCGCCTTGTCGTCGATGCGGTCGAGCCGGTCGATGAAGGTCTGGGCGGTTGCGGCCTGGCGGTCGGCTTCGGCGAGGCTGGGGTCCGGCAGCTTGCCGTCGCCCGATTTGTCGCCGACCTGGGTGGCGAGGAAGGGATCGACCGACAGGCTCCACGCCCAATGATCTCCAATGACCGATTTGAGATCATCGGCCGGGGCGGCGAGCAGCGGCGCGGCGCCGAGCAGCAGGCCGGCGAGGATTATTCTGGCGAAGTGCAATTTCATGGTGACGCCTGTTGCTGCTTGTTTATCGTGAGAACCTAGCGGCGGGGGAAGCGCAATGGCAACAACGGCGACACAAGCGGTGCGGCAAGGCTGGTTGGAGCGGCTGTTGCCGAACCAGTTGCTCGCCGTGGCCAGCGCCATCCTGTTCGCCTGCGCTGTCGTCGCAGTGGCCAAGGGGCGGGCCGATTGGGCGCAGGTGCCGCTGCTGGTGTGGGTGCATCTGGCCAGCATCCTCGTCGCCACCGGCCTGACGCCGGTGATGCTGCTCCGCCGCAAAGGCGATGGCCGCCACCGCAAGCTGGGCTATGTCTGGGTGAGCGCGATGCTGTTGACCGCCATCACCAGCCTGTTTTTCAACACGGGCGTGAACGGCGGCTGGGGGGTGTTCACCGGCGATTTCTCCTTCATCCACATCCTGTCGGTGTTCGTGCTGCTGATGGTGCCGGTGATCGTCGCCCGCGCCCGCCGCCACGACCGCAGCGGCCATGAAAGCGCGGTGCGTGGCATGGTTATCGGCGCGCTGCTGGTCGCGGGGTTCTTCACCTTTCCGTTCAACCGGTTGCTGGGGCATTGGCTGCTCAGCTGAAACGCCGCATTGCGCCATGAGGATTCGGAACATATACCGAACATATGGCGCATCTGGACACACGCGAAAAGCTGGCGATCCTGGCGGACGCAGCGAAATATGATGCGTCCTGCGCCTCGTCGGGCACGTCGAAACGCTCGTCGCTGGGCGGCAAGGGGGTGGGCAGCACCGAAGGCATGGGCATCTGCCACAGCTATGCCCCCGATGGTCGCTGCATATCGCTGCTGAAGATCCTCCTCACCAACAGCTGCATCTTCGATTGCCATTATTGCATCAACCGGCGGTCATCGAATGTGCGGCGGGCGCGGTTCACGGTTGACGAGGTCGTGCGGTTGACCCTGGCCTTCTACAAACGCAATTATATCGAGGGGCTGTTCCTGTCCTCGGGGATCATCGGGTCGTCGGATTACACCATGGAGGCGATGGTGCGGGTGGCGCGCACCCTTCGGCTGGATCACGACTTTCGCGGCTATATCCATCTGAAGACCATCCCCGATGCGGCGCCGGAATTGCTGGCGGAGGCCGGGCTCTATGCCGACCGGCTGTCGATCAACATCGAGCTGCCGACCGAAAGCGGGCTGGCGAAACTGGCGCCGGAAAAGAACGGCGTGCGCATCCGCGGCGCGATGACCGGCCTGAAAACCGCCATCGACGACAACAAGGACGCGCGCAAACATTACCGATCGGCGCCGAAATTCGCCCCGGCGGGGCAATCAACCCAGATGATTGTCGGCGCCGATGCCGCCGACGACAGTGCCATCGTGGCGACGGCAAGCGGGCTTTACGGGCGCTTCGGGATGCGGCGAGTGTACTACAGCGCCTTCTCGCCCATCCCCGATGCCAGCGCCGTGCTGCCTTTGGTGTCGCCGCCGCTGCTGCGTGAGCATCGGCTGTACCAGGCCGATTGGTTAATGCGGTTTTACGGCTTCGCGGTTTCGGAGGTGCAGGACGCGACCGATGATGGGCATCTGCCGCTCGATATCGACCCAAAGACTGCCTGGGCGCTTAAGCACCGCGGGCAATTCCCCGTCGATATCAACCGGGCGCCGCGCGAAATGCTGCTGCGCGTGCCGGGGCTGGGGGTGAAATCGGTCAATGCGGTGCTGCGCGTGCGGCGCCAACGTCGCCTGGAACTGGCTGACTTGGGGCGGTTGACGCGGGGCATCGAGAAACTGCGGCCGTTCGTGATCGCGGCGGACTGGCGACCGGTGGCGCTGGGCGATCGCGGCGATTTGCGGGCCGGGCTGGTGAAGGCGGCGGCGAAACAACTGGAGCTGTTTTGAAGCGCCTCCGGCGGGCAGGTGACTCGTCCCTTGCACCCCTTGTCGTTGAGGGGCGTTAAATGAATGAAATGGGGTCTGGGGCCAAGGCCCCAGCCGCCGGAGGCAGTCTTTGACGACGATCATTCTTGCATCCCCCGATGACCTCGACGGCTTTCGCGCTGCCGCGCGGCGGTTGATCGCTGCCGGGGTTGCGCCCGAAGCCGTGGTGTGGCGGGTCAAGGGCGAGGCAAACGACCTGCTCGGCGGTGGCGCCCCACTATTGGTCGACGCACCGGAACTGCGCGTGCCCAAGGCGTTCCCCGATCTGGCGCGGCGGGTAATCTGTCACAGCGACCCCGAACGCTTCGCGCTCCTCCACCGCGCGCTCGTCGAACTCCAATCGCGGCCAAAGCTGCTCGAAGACAGCGCCGACCGGCAGGTCCGCCGGCTCGACATGCTGGCCAAGGCGGTGGGGCGCGATGTTCACAAGATGCGGGCGTTCGTGCGGTTTCGCGAGGTGCCTGACGACACCGGCGAACGCTTTGCGGCGTGGTTCGAGCCCGAGCATCATATCGTGCGATTGAACGCCGGGTTTTTCGTGCGGCGCTTCACGACGATGCGCTTTTCGATCCTGACGCCGGAATTATGCCTGCACTGGGACGGCGAAATGACCAGCTTCACCCCCGGCGCGACCAAGGCCGATGTGCCGGATGGCGACCCGCTCGAGGCAACATGGAAGACCTATTACGCTAGCATCTTCAACCCGGCGCGGCTGAAGATTTCGGCCATGACCAGCGAGATGCCGAAGAAATATTGGAAGAACCTGCCCGAGGCCGCGCTGATCCCCGATCTCATCGCCGGTGCCGCAGCACGGACGCGGTCGATGATCGACGCCGGCAGCGAACGGCCGGCGGCGGGGTCGCTGGCGGAACTGCGGGCGGAGGCAAGCGCCTGCCAGCGTTGCGCGCTATGGGCGCCGGCGACGCAGACAGTGTTCGGCGAAGGGCCGGCGGACGCGGTGCTGATGCTGGTCGGCGAGCAGCCCGGCGACCAGGAGGATCTGGCCGGGCGGGCGTTCGTCGGCCCGGCGGGGCAGGTGCTCGATGCAGCGCTCGCGGAGGCCGGGATCGACCGCGCCCGCACCTATGTCACCAACGCCGTCAAGCATTTCAAGTTCGAGCCGCGCGGCAAGCGGCGCATCCACGCCAAGCCCGGCGCCGGCGAAGTCACCGCCTGCCGCTGGTGGCTCGATGCCGAGCGCGCCGCGCTGAAACCGCGGATCATCGTCGCGCTGGGGGC
>JANPEP010000035.1:0-7062 GCA_031422995.1 Polymorphobacter sp.
TCGTGAAGGAATATTGGCGCAAGCCCGAGGCCAGCGCCGCAACTTTTGTGGACGGCTGGGTTCGCACCGGCGATCTCGCCCGCCTCGACGAGGAAGGCTTTTGCTTCATCATCGATCGCGCCAAGGACATGCTCATCCGCGGCGGCGAGAACATCTATTGCGTCGAAGTCGAAAACGCCCTGTACGAACACCCCGCCATCATGGACGCCGCCCTGGTGGGCCGCCCGCACAAGACGCTGGGGGAGGAACCCTTCGCCTTTGTCACGCTGAAACCCGGCACCACCGCCACCGAGGACGAATTGCGCAGCTTTGTCGCCGCTCGCCTCGCCGCCTTCAAGGTGCCGGTCGCCATCAGCTTTTCCAACGAGCCGCTGGTCCGCAACGCCAATGGCAAGATCTTGAAAACCGAACTGAAAAAGCTGGTGGGCGCCTAGAATCGGGAACCCATCGCCCGCCAATCGGTTGACTGTTTGTCAATCGAAAGGATCACATCATGGGCAAAGGCTGCATTCTCTGGCTCGTCGGGGTTCCCATCCCGATCATCATCCTGCTGTACATCTTCGTCCTGCGATAGTTGCGGCGCAGGCGATGGCAGGCTACCCCGCTGCCGATGACGCGCCCAGCCACCGCTGCCGATCCTGCCGAATTGGTGGCCTTCCTTGCCGCCAATCCCCAGGTCGAATTTCTCGATATCTGGTACACAAATCTCGCCGGCGTGCCGCGCGGCAAGCGCCTGCGCGCCCATGAATTTGCCGCCGCCTTTGAATCCGGCCGCTATCTCCCCGGCTCAATCCTCGTTGTCGACATCACCGGGCTTGATGTCGAAGAAGGCGGGCTGGTCTGGGAAGATGGTGATGCCGATCGCCTCGCCTGGCCGGTCCCCGGCACCCTCGCCCGCGCGCCCTGGCTGGGGGCCGACAGCGCCGATGTCATGCTGTCGATGCACGAACTCGATGGCCGGCCGTGTGATCTCGATCCGCGCCGCATCCTGCAAAATGTCCTCGATCGCTTCACCGCCGACGGCCTGACCCCGGTGGTCGCCTGCGAGCTTGAATTCTACCTGCTCGATGCCCGCCGCAACCGTGACGGCACGGTGCGCCTGCCGCGCGGCGCCGATGGCCGCACGCCGCACCACCGCCAGGTCTATGGCCTTGATTCCGCCGATTTCGACGGCGAATACATCCGCGACCTCTGGAGTGCCTGCGACGCCCTTGGCCTGCCCAGCGGTGCCGCCATCGGCGAATATGCCGCCGGGCAGTATGAAATCACCCTCGCCCACAAACCCGATGCGCTGGCGGCGTGTGACGACGCCATGCGCTTCAAGCGCGCCGCCAAGGGCGTGGCCGACAATCACCGCCGCACTGCCACCTTCATGGCCAAGCCCTTTGCCGACCTTTCGGGCTCGGGCCTACACATCCATGTCTCGGTGCTCGACAAAACCGGCCGCAACATCTTTGCCGGCGAAGCGCCGCATGGTTCCACCGCGCTCGGCCACGCCATCGGCGGCTGTGCCAACCTCATGCCCGCCAGCATCGCGGTGTTCGCTCCCAACGCCAACAGCTATCGCCGCTTCAAGCCCAACAGCTATGCCCCCGTTCGTGCCGGCTGGGGCACCAACAATCGCACCGTGCCGCTGCGTATCCCGGCGGGGCCGCCCTCCGGCCGCCACCTCGAACACCGGCTTTCGGGCGCCGACGCCAATCCCTATCTCGCCGTCGCCGCCGTGCTTGCCGGCATCCACCATGGCCTGACCCACAAGATCGATCCCGGCCCGCCGGTCACCGGCGACGGCCAAACCACCGGCGAACGCCTGCCCACCGATTGGGCCCATGCGCTGGCGCTGTTCGAAGGGTCGCGCCTGCTCACTGACTATTGGGGCGGCCGCGCCACCGAAATGTACGCCACGATGAAACGCGTCGAGGCCGAACGCTACAACGCCGTCATCACCCCGCTCGATTATGATTGGGTGCTGCGCTCCGCCTGAGTTTTGGCTATGACCAGCCCTGCAAAACAGAAAGCCCCCCGATGAAGTTCTTCGCCGACACTGCCGACACCGCCGAAATCGCCGCGCTCGCTGCAACGGGCCTGCTCGATGGCGTCACCACCAACCCATCGCTGATCCACAAGTCCGGCCGCAATTTCCTCGAAGTCATCAAGGAAATCGCCGCCCTCACCGATGGGCCCGTCTCGGCCGAAGTCGTCGCCACCAAAACCGCCGACATGCTGCGCGAGGCCGAAGTGCTGCGCAAACTCGGGGACAATATCTGCATCAAGCTGCCGCTGACCATGGATGGCCTGACGGCCTGCAAGGCGCTCGCCGACCAAGGGGTGATGGTCAACGTCACCCTCTGCTTCTCGGCCAACCAGGCATTGCTCGCCGCCAAGGCCGGCGCCGCCTTCATCTCGCCCTTCGTCGGCCGTCTCGACGACATCGGCTTCGATGGCATGACGCTGATCGAAGACATCAAGATGATCTACGACAATTACGCCTTCGACACCGAAATTCTCGTCGCCAGCGTCCGCCACCCGGTCCATGTCCTCCAGGCCGCAAAGCTCGGCGCCGATGTCGCCACCATGCCGCCGTCGGTCATCCGCGCGCTGGCCCATCACCCCCTCACCGACAAGGGCCTCGAAACCTTCCTCGCCGATTGGGCCAAGACCGGACAAACGATTGTCTGACAAGCTTTCCTCTCCCTCCCCCCTGTGGGGAGGGCGACTCGCCAAAGGCGAGCGGGGTGGGGGTCCCGCCCCCGCCGCAAAAGCCCAAACCCTCCCCACCCTGACGCCCCTCTGGCTCGCCTCCCTCGAAAACGCCCGGCGCCTCTCTCCCCACACCGTCCGCGCCTATGCCTCCACCCTCGAAAACTTCGGTGATTTCCTCAACCTTCACCTCGGCGGCGCCATAACCCCCGCCCATCTCGCCGCCCTCACTCCGGCAGATTTTCGCGCCTTCCTCGCCGCCCGCCGCCAAACGCTCGCCAATGTCTCCATCGCCCGCGAAATCTCGGCGCTGCGCACCTTCTTCGCCTTCGCCCGCCGCCACCACGCCATCACCTGCGATGGCATCGCCGGCCTCAAATCCCCCAAGATCCCGCGCCGCGTCCCGCGCCCGGTCTCCCCCGCCGATGCCACTGGGCTGATCGCCGCCGTGGGGGACGACGCCCGCCACCCCTGGACGGCGGCGCGCGACACCGCCGTGCTGCTGCTGCTCTACGGCAGCGGCCTGCGCATCGCCGAGGCGCTGTCGCTCACCGGCGCCATCCTGCCCCTGGGGCAAACCATCACCGTCACCGGCAAACGCAACAAGACCCGGCAAGTCCCCCTCCTGCCCGTGGTCGCCGAAGCCATCGAAGCCTATGTGAAACTCACCCCCTGGCCCCCCAGCCGCGACGCCCCGCTGTTCCGCGGCCAGCGCGGCGGGCCATTGGATCCCGGCATCGTCCGCTCCGCCATCCGCGCCGCCCGGCCGGCGCTCGGCCTGCCCGACACCGCCACCCCCCACGCGCTGCGCCACAGCTTCGCCACGCACCTGCTCGCCCGCGGCGCCGACCTCAGGTCAATCCAGGAACTCCTCGGCCACGCCAGCCTCTCATCAACGCAAATCTACACCGCAGTCGACGCCGCCCAATTGCTCGATGTCTATCGCAATGCCCATCCCCGGGCTTAGGCGCCTCAGGGCACGTAAACCCGGCGGCTCTCGCTCAACGTGATCGACGGCAGCGTGACCACCAGCATATTCATCGGCACCGTGTAACTCGCCGAAATCTCTGTATAATCAGTGCCCTGCGCGATGCCATGGCTAATCACCACATTCGTCAGATTTGCCGAATTGATGCCATAACTCGCACTGCGCAGCCGCTGGATGATCGTATCATCCGATCGGCGCGGATACAGCGTCGCCAGCCGGGCCGCCTCGCCAATGCCGTTCTTCAACCCGGCATTGGCGATGAACAAGGTCCCAACCTGGAACAACCCGAAAAACATCACCAGCAAGACCGGAATGGTCAGCGAAAATTCTGCCGTCATCGATCCGCCACGGCCCAGCCGGCACAACCTGCGCATCACTGGATCCGCACCGTCGCGTCGCCTACCGCCACGAACCCGCCATTAACACCCGATCCGGTCAGCAGGCCACCATAGTTGAAATATGGCACATATTCCGCCGAAATGTTGACAGCGACATAACGCGCCGTTTGCTGGCTGGGCGCGCAAATGCCGGTGAAGGAGGCATTGCGCACGGCATTGCATTCCAGCCAATTGTCCACGTTGGCGCTCTTGTATGGCTTGCCATAGGCCGAAACAACTTCCGCATTCAGATTGGCATAGCTGCCCGAAACCGTCCCGGGCGCCGTCGCCAGCTCCGCGGTGCGCCCCGCCGCTGCTTCCAGCGCAAGCTTCATGGCAAAGCCATTGGCCAGATCGATGGCGCTGAACAGCAGCGCGCACAGGAAAGGCGACATCAATGCCAGCTCAAGCGCGGTCGATCCGCTCCTGTCCCGTCGCAAGTCGCGCAAACGGTTCATCATCACGCCACCAGCTTCACGCGCGTGCCCGAAAACGAGCCTGTGCCCGAATTTGCCGGGCAGACATTGGTGATCGTGCTGTTCCCGGTGAAATCCAGTCGCCGGCCGATCAACTGGATGCATTTGATGTCCATGCCGCTGGTGCCGTTGAACTGCATTGCCTGTTTGGGAAAATAGATCGCGCCCTGATATTTCGATGCCGAATTGCCGTTGATCTTGTTCACCCCGGAATCGAGCGCCCGCCGATCCTGATAGAACAACACCCCGGCATAGGTGCCGCTGGTCGGCGCCGTCAGGTTGATGGTGGCGCCGCCGTTCATGTCCGAAGTGGCGATGGAAGACGGGTTTGTGGCCGCCGTCTTGCTGGTCAGGATGATCGTCACCCCGGTGCCGTTGATGACCGCCTGCGCCCCGGCCGAAAATTGCCCGCCGTCGACATAATAGACCCCCGGCAACAACGTCACATTGCCCTTCAGGTTCATCCCCGAATAATTGCCCGGTGACAGGGTTTTCGACTGGTTCGAATTGACATTGCCGTTGTTCGACGAATTCGTGATGCCGGGATCGGGCAGGCTGGCCAGCGGATCGAACTGCGGCACCGAATATGGCACCAGCTGCGTGCCAATGGCGTAATTGCTGCTGGTCGGCACGCCACCAACGGCAGCGATCGGGCTGGCATTGACACTGCTGCTGCCGCCGGCAGTTACAGACGTTGCCGATGGCGCATTCGACATCATTCCACATTTCAGATCGAGCGTCGTATTGCCCCCCATGGTGATGCCGGGCGTATCCGTGGTCTCCAGTGCCAGAACGCAATATTGGCCAACGGACACGATCTGCGCCGTCGCCTCAACGGGAATGGTGATGGCGCGGCCCATCATGTAACCTGAAAACGGCAGGCGAACCTCGGTCGACAACAGCACCCGCACCGCCCGCATGTTGCCGGCGAACAAACCCGCTGTCGGCGCATTCTCGATCACCGGCGTCACTGTCATCGCAACATTGTTGTTGCGCGCCAGGTCGGCGGTCACCGTCGCATTCACCGGTCGCTGCTGGGATACGGCAAACGCCCCTGCCAATGCCCCGGAATCGGCCTGGCGCTGCATCGCCCGCTTCATGTACGTCCATTGGATGGTATCGGCGGCCATCCCGACGCTGCCGATCAGCACCGGCATGGACAGCGCTGTTATCATCGCCAGACCACCGCGGCGATCGGCGGCCAAATGGCGGCAAAAAGTCCCAAAACGCATGTTGCGTCGCTCCCTGTTTGCGACGGCCCCCCGTCAACAATCAGAATCGTATCGCGTCATAGTTAACAACTTCTGTATGTTAGCGCGGCATTTTAACGCAATATATTAGACATGCGTTAACATTCGGTCGCCAGTTTTCGCCATTTGCGCCATTGTCCCATCCGAAATGGACGTATTTATCCTTTCAAAGCAATGCACTGCTTACAATATACAGGTTGGGCGGATCACCCGCCAAAGCCCGCCTGAAATCATGCCATCGGTCAAAAATAATTTCACGCACGCGGCTGGTTCGTTGGCGATCACGCACGAAACGGCGATTTACACCCCGCTCGCTGCCACCACCGCATCCCCGCGCGCAAACCACGCCCCCGGCTGCGCCGCCAGCCAAGCCAGCAACGCCTCGATCGCATCGATCCGATACGGCAGCCCGCTGATATATGGCGTCAGATGGATCGGCAGCATCCGCCCGCCGCCATCCGCCTCCCCATCCAGCCACGCATAGGCATCACGTACTTGCTCGGCAAAACTGTCCGCCGACTGCTGGCACGTCGCGATCACCTGCCGATCGGAAAGCTCATGGTTCAGCGGCAGGTTGACGATATCGCCCGACGGCGTTGTCTGGCGGTACGGCAGCTCGTCATTCACCCAGTCAAGGCAATACCCAACCCCGGCCTCGGCGAGCAACCGCGGCGTGTTCCAGCTTTGCGACCTCGCAATCGACAACCAGCCTGCCGCCCGCACCCCCGTAACCGCCTCCAGGCCATCCAGCGAAGCCCCGATCAACCCCCGCTCGTCATCCTCGCACAGCCCCGTCGCAATCGTGCCGTTCATGTCGGTGGAATGCGCCACCACCTCATGCCCCGCCACCACGATCGCCCGCGCCATATCGGGAAACCGCTCCGCCCAGGCACTGTTCATCGCAAAACTCGCCGTGGCGCCAACTGCTTCCAACGCCGCCAGCAACCGCGGCACTCCCAATCGTGATCCATAATCCCGCGCCGTGAAATGCCGGTAATCCGGAAACGCCGTCGCCATATGCCCCGGCGCCCGAAACGGCACATCCACCGGCGTCAGCGGAAAAAATTCGCAGGAAATGACAATGACAACCGCCACCCGCTTGCCGTCGGGCCAGGCAATCGGCGCCCGCGCGAACAGGTTCGACCAGGGGTAAAGCCCATGGTCCATCCCGCGCTTGCGCTGCGGATACGCCAGATACGCCGGGTCGAGACTCACGACTGCCCCCGATACGCATCGGCAATCGCCCCCGCCGTCGTCACCCACGCCCGCCC
>JANPEP010000036.1:0-2805 GCA_031422995.1 Polymorphobacter sp.
GGCACCGATACGCTGGGGTCGGTGCGGATTCCGGCGGCGTATAATGGGGTTTACGGGTTGAAGCCGACGCACGGGTTGGTCCCGGACGATGGGCTCGTGTTCCTGGCGCGACGCCTGGACAGCATCGGGCCGTTGACGCGATCGGTGGCCGATCTGGCGGCAGTAATGGCGGTGCTGGCGCCGCTGGGTGAGGTGCAGACGGTTACGCGGGTGGCGACCTTGCAGGCAGTGGACGCGACGGAATGCGAAGCAGCGGTGACGAAGGGGTTTCTGGCGGCGATTGCGGCGTTGCGGGGGATGGAGCTGGCGGTTGCGCAGGCTTCGACGCCGGAGCTCGACCTGACGGCGGTGCGGATGGCTGGGTTCATCGAATCGGCGCGGGAGGCGGCGGGGCGCTTTGCTGCCGATCGCGCTGCTGGCGGGATCAGCAGGGGTTTTGCGGCGATGCTCGATTTCGGCGCGGGAGCATCCGACGAAGCGGTTGCGGGCGGAGCCTCGGCGATGGCAGCGGCGAAGGCGGCACTTTTGCAAGTGCTTGAAACTGCCGATGTGATTCTGATGCCGACGGCGCCGCAGGTGGCGTTTGCCCATGGCCGGGCGCCGGTGACGCAGGCGGATTTCACGGCATTGGCCAATATTGCCGGACTGCCGGCGCTGTCCCTGCCGGCGGGGTGCGATGATGATGGGATGCCGGTGGCGGTGCAGCTGGTCGGGCGGGCAGGGAGCGAGGCGACGCTGTTGGCGCTGGCGGCGCGGCTCGATGTGGTGCTGGGAACATATCGGCGGCCGGCGGATTTTGGATGAGAGGAGAGCCCAATGCGAATCATAGCGTTGTTCAATCTGAAGCCCGGTGTGGCGCGGGAGGATTATGAGGGGTGGGCGAAGTCCCGCGATTTGCCAGGGGTGCGGTCGCTGGTTTCGGTGAATGATTTCAATGTGTATCGGACGACGGGGTTGTTGTTCACGGAAGGGCCTGCGCCGTTTCAATATGTCGAGGTGCTCGACATCGATACGATGGACGGGTTTCTGAAGGATTGCGCTGGTGATCTGGTGCAGAGGCTGGCGCCGGAGATGGGGCAATTTGCCGAGAATGTGGTGTTCATGACCACCGAGCAGTTGTCGGTGGCGTGATGCGGTTTGCCGGCAAAGTCGTCGTCGTGACCGGGTCGGGGCGGCCGAGGGGGTTGGGGCAGGCGATCCTGCAGCGCTTTGCCGATGAGGGGGCGGCGTGTGTGGTTTCCGATGTCGGGGGTGGCGGCGAGGGGTTGGCGACGTCGGAGGACGTTCTTGACGTTGTTGACGACCTGAAGCGGCGGGGGGCGGCGGTTTTGTTTCGGGAGTGTAATGTTTCGGATGAGGGGCAGTGCGAGGGGTTGATTGCGGCGGCGGTGGCGCGGTTCGGACGGGTGGATGTGCTGGTCAACAATGCCGGCATCGGCTTTGTCATGAAGCCGTTGCTGGAGACATCGGGGGCGGATTGGGACCGGGTGCTCGATGTGAATTTGAAGGGGGCGTTTCTGGCGTCGAAGGCGGCAGCGAGGCAATTTATCGTTCAGGGGCAAGGGGTTGACGGGATCGCGGGGCGGATCATCAACATTGCTTCACAGGCGGCGAAATCGGGGTTTCCGCATATGGCGGCGTATGTGGCGTCCAAGCACGGGATGGTGGGGTTGACGCGATCGAATGCGGTGGAGCTGGGGGCGCATCGGATCACGGTCAATGCGGTGTGTCCGAACCATGTGACGACGGGGCTGGGTGAGGCGCAAAATGCCTATTTTTCCAAGCTGTTGGGGTTCGATTCGGTGGAGGCGTATCTGGCCAACATGAAGGCGCGGAACCCGCTCGGAAGGCCGGGATTGGGCTCGGATACGGCGGCGGCGTGTGCGTGGCTTGCGTCTGCCGATGCGGTGTATGTGACGGGCGAGGCGATCAATGTGAGTGGCGGCGAAGAGATGCACTGAGGCGCGGATTGCGGGGGACCCCCACCCCGCTCGCGCAAGAGCGCGAGTCGCCCTCCCCACAGGGGGGAGGGAGTCAGTTTAGTTGACGACGGCGGCTTGCATGGCTTCGAGGCGGGCGATGCTGAGCTCGTCCTTGGCGGCGCGGGCGGCGGCGAGGTCGGTGGCGACTTTTGCAGGGTCGATGTCGCTTGTGGGCGTGGCGGATTCGGCGAGGATGGTCAGGCCGGTGGCGCTGACTTCGGCGAAGCCGCCGTCGACGAAGATGCGGCGGGTGAGGGTGTTGGAATCGGCTTCGTAGATGGCGATGGCGCCGGGGCGGATGGTGCTCATCATCGGGGCATGGCCGGGGAGGACGCCGAAATCGCCTTCGGTGCCGGGGACGACGACCATGGCGACCGGGCCGCTGGAGAGCAGACGTTCGGGGGAGACGAGTTCGAAGGTGAAGGTGTCGGCCATTGGTTCGTTCCTGCTTTGGTGGGAGGAGGAGAAACCCCTCTCCCCGCTCGCCCAAGAGGGCGAGTCGCCCTCTCCCGCAAGGGGAGAGGGTTTCGTTAGGCGGCTTCCGCTGCCAGCTTCTGGGCCTTGGCGACGGCGTCTTCGATGGTGCCGACGAGGTAGAAGGCGGCTTCGGGCAGGTGATCATATTCACCGGCGACGATGGCCTTGAAGCCCTTGATCGTGTCCGCCACGTTGACGAAAACGCCAGGGGTGCCGGTGAAGATTTCGGCGACGTGGAACGGCTGCGACAGGAAGCGCTGGATCTTGCGGGCGCGGCTGACGGTGAGCTTGTCCTCTTCCGACAGCTCATCCATGCCGAGAATCGCGATGATGTCCTGCAGCGACT
>JANPEP010000037.1:0-3961 GCA_031422995.1 Polymorphobacter sp.
GATCGCCAGCACCGGCCGCCCCGGGTCCAACTGCCCCAGCCAATCCGTCAACCGCGCCGCAATTGCCGGAAACCATTCCCCGTTCGGCGGCACCACCGCAAACAGCCGCCGCTCGGCATCCACGATCGGCCCCACTTCGGCGACGATATCGGCATAATATCGCCCCTCCCAATCCCCGACATCGATTTCCAGCAATCGCTTGTCCTGCCGCCAATCGAAAAACCCATGCCCCAGATGCTCGCCAACGATCGCCGCCGTCTGCTGCGTCCGCCCCGAAGGCGACACCCACAAATCCCGGTCCGGCCGCGGCCCGAGCACCCCTGCCAGCGCCGCTCCCATCGCCTCGGCCTGGGCAATGCCGGCCCGCGTCAACGGCGTGTGCGCCATATGCCCCTGCATCCTTGCCGCGGCGTTGAACACAGTTTCGGCGTGCCGGGCGAGAATGATGTCCATAAACGCCATTCTCTACCAGTTTGCTAACACTTCGCCACTACCGCCCGTCGCGCACCACGCTATAGTCGCCACGCAAACGATCCCCTCACGGGCAAGCAAGGACTGTAAATGAAGGCGACGGTCGAACGCGCGACGCTGCTCAAGTGCCTCGCGCACATCCAATCGGTTGTGGAACGCCGCAACACCATCCCCATCCTGTCGAATGTCCTCATCGAGGCACGCTCCGATGGCCTGCGCCTCATGGCCACCGATCTCGATCTTCAGGTCGTCGAAACCATCCCCGCCGCCATCGACTTGAACGGCGCCACCACCGTCGGCGCCCACACGCTGTTCGATATCGTCCGCAAACTTCCCGAAGGCAGCCAGGTCGAACTCGCCGTCGCCGGGGACAAGATGACCATCGTCGCCAATCGCTCGCGCTTCAGCCTCGCGACGCTTAAACGCGACGATTTCCCGGTCATCGCCGAAACCGAACTGCCAACCAGCTTCGCGCTCTCCGCCAAGGAACTGCGCGAACTCATCGACAGCACGCGCTTCGCCATCAGCACCGAAGAAACCCGCTATTATCTCAATGGCATCTACATCCACGCCATCGAAGGCGCCGTGCCCAAACTCCGCGCCGTCGCCACCGATGGCCACCGCCTTGCGCGTATCGAGCTCGATCTGCCCGATGGCGCTGCCGATATGCCCGGCGTCATCGTGCCGCGCAAATGCGTCGCCGAAGTGCGCAAGCTCCTCGACGAATATGCCGACGACACCGCAATCGAAATCGCACTGTCGACCTCAAAAATCCGCTTCCGCTTCTCCGAACAGGCGACGCTGACCTCCAAACTCATCGATGGCACCTTCCCGGACTACAGCCGCGTCATCCCCACGGCCAACGACCGCATCCTCAAGATCGACACCCGTTCGCTATCGGAAGGCGTCGATCGCGTCGCCGCCATTGCCACAACCGAAAAAACCCGCGCCGTCAAACTGGCGCTGGGCCGTGACAAGGTGACTCTCTCGGTCACCAGCCCCGAAAACGGCACCGCCGCCGAAGAAGTTCCCGCCGAATACAATTCGCCGGAATTCGAAGTCGGCTTCAACTACCGCTACCTGCTCGACATTCTCGGTCAGGTTGGCAGTGACCAAGTCGACGTCCACCTCGCCGACGCCGCCGCTCCCACCCTCATCCGCGAAAGCGACGACAGCCGCGCCCTCTACGTCCTCATGCCCATGCGCGTCTGACCTTCACCTCTCCCCTTGAGGGAGAGGTCGAGAGACGCCGAAGGCGGCCCGGGAGAGGGGTGTTTTTTTTGGAAGGAACAACCTAAGCTCCCCGCTCCGCCAAAATGTGCCGCACTGTCCCCTGCATCCGCACATTATACCGCGCCAGCACTGGATGCTCCCCCCCGGCGCCAAAATGCGTCACCAGGTCCCGCCCGGTCCAATAATGCAGCGCAAATCCCGGGCTCTCCGCCACAATCATGTCGCGCCCATCGGGTGCCTCCGGGTCCAGCCCGCGGAAGTCGATCGCCACCTGCGGCGCCGATGATGGGCAAACCGCCAGCACCGTCCCGCCCCACCCCGTCACGATCCCCCGGTGCAAATGTCCCGCCACCAGCCGAATGACATGGTCCTTGCCGGCAATCACACCGCGTAATCGCTGCACCCAATCCGCATCCAGGCTTTCGGTCATCCAGCCATTGCCCGTCTCGATCGGCGGATGGTGCAACACCACGATGGTCGGCTTGGTCGACTCCGCCAGGGCCGTCTCCAGCCAGGCCGCCCGCCCCGCATCAAAACTCCCGCCATGATGCCCCTCGCAAAGCGTATCGAGCACCACGATCCGCATCGGCCCGGCCTCCGCAACATACTGCACGAACCCATCGACCACCGGCACATCGCCGAACACCGTGCAAAAATTCGCTCGATTGTCATGGTTGCCCAGCGCCGGCAGCACCGGAAACGGCAGTTCGTCGCAAATCGCCTTCAACGTCCGGTATGATGTTATGGACCCCGTCTCGGTCAGATCCCCGGTCGCCAGCAACACATCAGGCCGTGGATCCATCGCCAGCAACGTCGCGATGATGTCATCGAAACGCTTGCGGTTGAGCTCCGCCGGGTCGTCCGGCTGGAACCCCAGATGGATATCCGTGACTTGCGCGATCAGCATCGACCCGGCTTTTGCCCCCCCGGTGTTCGTCCCCGTCAGCCAACAGTTACGTTGGCCGACAACAAGGTGACGCAACGGCGCCGCCCACGCAAGGTTAACGATTGCAAGCCGGTTTGCGCCCCGGCCTCACCCCGCGACCCGCTTGCCCCCGTCCGCCAAAATCGCCCGCGCCGCATTATGCCCCGGCGCCCCCGTTACCCCGCCGCCCGGATGCGTCCCCGCCCCGCACATGTACAGCCCGGCCAGCGGGCCGCGATAATCCGCATGGCCCAGCATCGGTCGCGCCGAAAACAACTGGTCGAGCGTCAGCTTGCCATGGAAAATGTCCCCCCCCACCAGGCCAAAATCGCGCTCCAGGTCCAAGGGTGATTTGATCTGCCGCCCCAGCACGCTCGCCGCAAAACCCGGCGCTGCCTTGTCGACCGTCGCAATCATCAGATCCGCCACTTCCTCGCGGTGCACATCCCACGACACCCCACCCGGCAGTTCCGGCGCCACATGCTGGCAAAACAGGCTCGCCACATGCTGCCCCGCCGGCGCCAGGCTGTCGTCCAAGGTCGAAGGGATCAACATCTCGACAATCGGCGCCTTTGACCACCCAGCCTGCCGCGCATCAATCCATGCTGTTTCCATATACTCCAGCGTCGGCGCCAAAATGATCCCCGCCGACAAATGCCCGCCCGGCCCCGGCAAGCAGGTAAAGCTCGGCAATTCCGACAGCGCGACATTCATCCGGAACGTTCCCGAACCCGATTTCCACCGCGCCACCCGCGCCCGGAAATCCGCCCCCAGATGGTGCGGATCGATCAATTTTTCATACAGCAGCTTGGGATGAATATTCGAAACCACCCGCGCCGCGCGGATCGTATCCCCTGCTTCCGTCACCACACCCACAGCCCGACCACGCTCGACAAGCACTTCGGCTACTGCACAATCCGTCCGGATCTCCACCCCCAGCGCTTCGCAAGCCCGTGTCATCGCCTGGGTAATCGCCCCCATGCCGCCAATTGCGTGCCCCCAGGCGCCTTTGACGCCATTCACCTCGCCAAACACATGGTGCAGCAACACATAGGCCGACCCCGCCGCATAGGGCGACGCATAATTCCCGACGATCCCGTCAAACCCCAGCACGGCCTTGATAGGCGCACTCTCGAACCAGCCATCCAGAAACTCGCCCGCCGACGTCGCGAACAACTCGAGCAGCACCCGCCGCTCCTCTATCGACAACCGCCGCAACCGGTTGCCCAGCCGCGCCGCTCCCAACAATTCGGGTATGGCCTCGCGCCACCCGCCACCCGTCATGTTCGGCGGCGTCTCCAGCACCAAGTCGCGCAGCAAATCGGCAATCGT
>JANPEP010000038.1:0-1728 GCA_031422995.1 Polymorphobacter sp.
CCACAAGACCCGCCTCAACGACCCCTTCACCTGGTTCATGGGCACCAACGACGGCCCCGGCGATTATCGCACCTCGGGCTGCGCCTCTTGCCACGTCGTCTACGCCAATGATCGCGAGCCCCGCCATTCGTCGGTCTACGCTCAATTCGGCCGCGACGGCGAAACCGCCACCAACGATCCCACCATCCCGCGGGGCCAATCCGGCCACCCGATCAAACATGAATTCACCCGCGCCATCCCCAGCGCGCAATGCATGAACTGCCACATGCATCAGCCCAACATGTTCATAAACTCCTATTATGGCTACACAATGTGGGACTATGAATCCGACGCCCCGCGCATGTGGCCGGAAAAACAACGCTACCCCACCGCCGCCCAGGTCCGCGAGTCAAACGACCGCAACCCCGAAGCCGCCGCCGCCCGCGGGCTCTGGTCCGATCCCGAATTCCTGCGCACCGTCGCCGATCGCAACCCCGCCAACAAGGACACGCAATTCGCCGATTACCACGGCCATGGCTGGAACTTCCGCGCCGTCTACAAGCGCGATCGCGACGGCAACCTATTGGACGCCAAGGGCAACATCGTCCCCAACACCGACCCCGAAAAATTCCGCCTCAAATCCAATCCCCAGTTCGTCGAACCCGCCGCCACCCCCGGCCCCGGACAGCCCGGCAAGGCCGTCCACATGATGTCGATCCACGCCGAGGTCGGCATGCAATGCGCCGATTGCCACTTCGCCCAGGATGGCCATGGCAACGGCTTCATCCACGGCGAAGTCGCCAACGCCGTCGAAATCGGTTGCAAGGACTGCCACGGCACCGCCGACGCCTATCCCACCCTGCGCACCTCCAACATCGCCGCCCGCCCCAGCGGCACCGATCTCACCCTCATCCGCAACCCCGATGGCCGCCCGCGCTTCGAATGGACCACCGAGGCCGGTCGCCCCGTCCTCCTGCAACGCTCCACCAGCAACCCGAAACTCGAATGGCGCATCCACCTCACCAAGGACAGCGTCACCCGCGGCCACCCCAATTTCAACGAAAAATCCGCCCGCGCCAAACTCCTCGCCAAGACGGGCTATGCCTTCGGCCCCGGCGTCCCCGCCGCCAACCGCGCCCACGCAGACGACAGCATGGCCTGCTACACCTGCCACCTGTCCTGGACCACCAGCTGCGGCGGCTGCCACCTCCCTATCGAGGCAAACTGGAAAACCACCACAAACAAGTTCGAGGACCAGGAAACCCGCAACTACGCCACCTACAACCCGCAAATCGCCCGCGACGACATGTTCCAGCTCGGCCGCCACCAGACCACCAAGGCCAACATCATCGCCCCCGTCCGCTCCTCCTCCGCCCTCATGCTCACCAGTACCAACATCAACCGCGAACGCATCTATATCCAGCAGCCGCCCATCTCCGCCGCCGGCTTCTCCAGCCAGGCCTTCGCCCCCCACTACCCCCACACCGAACGCCGCGAAGAAACCAAGACCTGCTCCGATTGCCATGTCAGCAAGGCCAACGACAACAACGCCATCATGGCCCAGCTGCTCCTCACCGGCACAAACTACATAAACTTCATCGGCATGCACGCCTGGGTCGGTCTGGACGGCGGCATCGAAGCCGTCCGCGTCACCGAATTCGGCGAACCCCAGGCCGTCTTCGGCTCCTACCTGCAAAAATACGCCTACCCCGACTATTACCGCCAGCACGTCGAGCGCAACGCCCGCGA
>JANPEP010000039.1:0-1975 GCA_031422995.1 Polymorphobacter sp.
GCGTTCGTACATGCGGTAAAGGTCGCCGGCGAACAGGGCGGCCTCGTCGCCGCCGGTGCCAGCGCGGATTTCGAGCATGGCGGGCTTGGCATCGGCCTTGTCCTGCGGCAGCAATTTCAATGCCAGCGCGCGTTCGGCGGCCGGGAGCTGTGCTTCGATTTCGCGCAGTTCGTCCTGGGCCATCTCGTGCATTTCATCGCTGGCGGGGATGGCTTTCAAGCCCTCGGCCTCCTCGCGCAACGCCCGCAAGGCTGCCGCCGCCGTCACCACCGGGGTCAGCTCGGCATAGTCCTTGGAAAGCTGAACGAACTTGTCCGCCGCCAGCGCGGGGTTGCCCATCTGGGCCGCGAGGTCAGCATGGCGCCGCTCGATCTGGGCGATGCGTTCGGGGGAGATGATCATGCCGTTACGCCGAGCACGGCGGCGAGTTCGGCCATGGTCGCGTCCCGCGCGGCGCCATCGTCCTCGAGCTGCTGGACATAGAGCGGCTGTGGCGCATCGCTGGCCCGCACGATGACGATCGCCCGCGCACCGCGTTTGCGGGCGATTTCGATCCGGCGCTTGGCGTTGCCCTTGTAGGCCATTTCTGCCGCGATCCCTGCCTTGCGCAACCCCAGCAGCACGTCCGTTGCCCGGCCTTCAAGCTCTGGCGCATCTGGCACAACCGCCACGACCGCGCCGGCTACCGGCTCATCCACCAGCATAGCCAACCGCTCAATCCCTCCCGCCCAGCCCACCGCCGGCGTCTCCGGCCCGCCCATCGCGCCAATCAACCCATCATAGCGCCCACCGCCAATCACCGTCCCCTGCGCCCCCAGAGCATCAGTCACGAATTCAAACGCCGTATGCCGGTAATAATCGAACCCCCGCACCAGCGAATCCGCCCGCACAAACCCGACCCCCGAAGCCTGCAAGCCCTTCTGCACCGCCTCGAAGAATGCCCCCGCCTCCGCCGTCATATACGCATCGATCCGCGGCGCATCCGCTACCAGCGCCTTGTCACCCTCCGCCTTGGAATCCAGAATCCGCAGCGGGTTCTTCTCCAACCGCTCGCGGCTTTCTGCACTCAACACATCCAGATGCGCCGAAAAATGCGCCACCAGCCCCGCCCGCCACGCCGAGCGCGTCTCCGCATCCCCCAACGTGTTCAGCTGCAACACAGTCCGATCCGCCACCCCAAGCTCGCTCAACACCTGCTGCGCCAGCGCAATCACCTCCACATCCGCCGCCGGCTCCGCCGCGCCGATCACCTCCGCATCCAGCTGGTGAAACTGCCGGAACCGCCCCTTTTGCGGCCGTTCATACCGGAACAGCGGCCCCCACGCCGCCACCTTCAACGGCGCCAGCTGCTGCCAGCCATTCTCGATATACGCCCGCGCAATCCCCGCCGTGAATTCCGGCCGCAACGTCAGCGAATCCCCGCCGCGATCCTCGAACGAATACATCTCCTTCGAAACCACGTCCGTAGTTTCCCCCAGGGACCGCGCAAACACCGCAGTTGCCTCGAACACCGGCACCTCGATCCGTCCAAAGCCATACAGTTTGCGCACCCGGTTGAACGTCTCGATCACATGGTCGAACCGTGCCGCCTGTTCGCCGATCATGTCCTGGGTGCCGCGCGGTCGTTGCTGGGGGCGTTGCTGCTTGCTCATGGTGCGGACGGTTAGGCGACACGCGCCCGCTTGTCATCACCGCAGCACCGCGATTATCGTGCGCCCAAAGGGGATTCCATGTCGAAATCGTTTCTGCTGACGGGCCTTTGCGCCCTGCTCGCCACCACTGCACCTGCTGCCGAACGCTCGTTCCCGCAACCGTTGCCGATCTCCAGCACCATCCCCGTCGCAAAGGACACCCCCTTCCCCGGCACCATGGTGCTGCGCATCGACGCCACCGATGTCACCCGCGGCATCTTCAAGGTTCAGCAGACCATCCCCGCCACCCCCGGCGCGATGACGCTGCTGTTCCCCAAATGGCT
>JANPEP010000040.1:0-1540 GCA_031422995.1 Polymorphobacter sp.
GGGGGCGGCGTTGACGGTGCCCTGCCCCATGGCTTCGTCGCGGATCATGACATTGCGATTGTTGAGGAAGATGACGCGGAATTCTTCGGTAACGCGGTGCGCCATGGCGGCGTGAAGATAATCGGTGAGCGCCTGCCAGCCAGAGAGTACAGGGCGATCGAGCGCGGCGGTTTTGAGCGAGCGGAGGGAGACGGCTTCGACGAATTTGAGGGCAGCGATGGCGCCGTCGCCGAGGCCATCGATGCGTTTCAGCTCGAGTGGAGTGGCGGCGAGGAGGACGGGCAGGCTGCCGAATTCGGCGAGGAGTTGCTTGGCGAGCGGCTTGGTATCGCGCCGGGGGATGGCGAGGCCGAGGAGATATTCGAGGAGTTCGTAATCGTGGAAACCTTCACCGCCGCCGGCGAGGAGGCGGGCGCGCAGGCGTTCGCGATGGCCGGAACTATTGGGGCCGGACGCGTCTTCGCTCACAGGGAGTAGGGCGGCGCCTTGAGGCCGGTGGGGGAGGCGGTGAAGATTTCGGCACCGGTGTCGGTGATACCGATGCTGTGTTCGAACTGGGCGGAGAGCGAGCGGTCGCGGGTGACGGCGGTCCAGCCGTCGTCGAGGAGTTTGACCTCCGGGCGGCCCAAATTGATCATCGGCTCGATGGTGAAGAACATGCCGGGGCGCAGGGTGACGCCGCGACCGGGCTTTCCGAGGTGGACGACGTTCGGTGCATCATGGAAGACGCGGCCCAACCCATGCCCGCAGAAATCGCGGACGACCGACATGCGGTGTTTTTCGGCATGGGTCTGGATGGCGTGGCCGACATCGCCGAGGGTGGCGCCGGGGCGGGCGGCATCGATGCCGAGCATCAGGCATTCGTAGGTGACTTCGACGAGTTTTTTGGCCTTTAGCGCGACGTCACCGACGAGGTACATCCGGCTGGTGTCGCCGTGCCAGCCATCGACGACGACGGTGACATCGATATTGACGATGTCACCGTCCTTGAGCTTTCGCGCCGAGGGGATGCCGTGGCAGACGACGTGATTGACGCTGATGCACAGGCTGTGACTGAAGCCGCGGTAGAAGATGGTGGCCGAATCGGCGCCCTGGGCGCGGACGAAATCATAGGCCAGGCGATCAAGATCGAGAGTGACGGCATCGGGCACGACGTGCGGCGTCAGCATGTCGAGGACGCGGGCAGCAAGATGCCCGGCGCGGCGCATGCCTTCGAAGCCGGCGGCGCTGTGCAGGCGGATGGCGCCTTCCGACGGATCGGTGATGGTTTCATAGTCGAGGGCGGTGGTGGTCATGGTGCGTGACAGATAGGCGCTGTGGGGGTTGAAGTCCATGTTGCGCGATTGCTGGCGGGGCGTGGCTGGGCTAGGGCGGGGCATGACCAATGATCGTATCTGGACCGCCGCGCTGCTTGTCATCGGCGATGAAATCCTGTCGGGGCGGACGCAGGATGCCAATATTGCCTATCTGGCGAAATGGCTGGGGGTGCAGGGGATACGATTGCGCGAAGTGCGGGTGGTGGCCGATGTGATGGAGGATA
>JANPEP010000041.1:0-4082 GCA_031422995.1 Polymorphobacter sp.
CGAAATCCTACTCCTCGGCACGCTCACCGCGTTCGGCGCGCTCACCATCGATCTCTATCTCCCCACACTCCCCAGCATCGCCCGCAATTTCGCCGTCTCCCCGGCCACGGTGCAACTCACTTTCAGCGCCTTTTTCATCGGTATGGCGCTCGGCCAACTCGTTTATGGCCCGGTCAGCGATCGGGTTGGCCGCCGCCCCGCCATCCTCATCGGCTGCGTGGTCTATGTCATCGCCAGCCTCGGCTGCGCCATGGCGCCCAGCATCGAATGGCTCGTCGCCGGCCGCTTTGCCCAGGCGCTCGGCTGTTGCGCCGGCATGGTCGTTGCCCGCGCCGTCGTTCGCGATCGTTACGATCACCGCGATTCCGCCCGCATCTTCTCGCTGCTCGTCCTCGTCCTCGCCGTCGCTCCGCTCGTCGCCCCCACCGTCGGCGGCTGGCTCGCCATGGCGATCTCGTGGCGCGCCGTCTTCGTCGCGCTGGCGCTGTTCGGCGCCGCCGTCGGCACCGCCGTCTGGTTCCGTCTCGATGAAAGCCGTTCCCCCGAAACCGAGGCCAAGGCCCGCGGCGAATCGGCCCTCGCTTCCTATCGTGACCTGCTGCGCAGCCGGCGCCTCGTCGGCTATATCCTCGTCTCGGCCTTCAACGGCGCCACCTTGTTCAGCTACATCGCCACCGCGCCCGACCTCATCATGGACATCTGGGGCTTCACCCAGGGCCAGTTCGGGCTGATCTTCGCCATCATCGCTGTCGGCGTCATCGGCTCCAGCCAGGTCAACCGCCGCCTGCTGCTCACCTACGCTCCAGACAGAATCCTCGGTGTCGCCTGCATCTTCGCCGTGCTCTTCGGCGCCGCGCTACTCGCCGCCGCCATGCTGGACGCTTCCAAATGGGTCATCATGGCCGGGTTGTTCGCCGTCCTCACCTCCAACGGCTTCATCGCCGCCAACGCGCTGGCCGGCGCCCTCAATGTCGATCCACTCCGCGCCGGCACCACCTCCGGGCTGTTCGGTGCCGCAAACTTCGCCCTCGGTGCCGCCGCCAGCGCCACCGCTGCCGCCCTGCATGACAATACCCCCGTTCCGGTGTCGCTGGTCATCGCCATCAGCCTGACTCTCGCTGCTGCCGCCTACTACGGCCTGGCGCGCCCGCGACCGGCACTCGCCAAATGACCGATGGTCACTTCGGCCTGCGTGCCTTTCTTCTCGCGCTGGCTGTCGTCGCCGTCTGGGGCACCAATTTCGTCGTCATCCGTCTCGGCCTCGATGCACTGCCGCCTTTGCTCTTCGCCGCGCTGCGCTTCACCCTCGTCATCATTCCCGCGCTGCTCTTCATCAAACGCCCGCCCGTCCCTTGGCGCGATCTCGCTGCTTATGGCCTCCTGATCGGCGTCGGCCAATTCGGGCTGCTGTTCATCGCCATCGATGGCCTCATCGCCCCCGGCCTCGCCAGCCTCATCGTTCAGGTTCAGGTCGTCTTCACCATTGGCCTCGCCATGCGCGGCACCGGTGAACGGCTGGTCGCCAGCCAATATGCAGCGCTCGCCCTCGCCCTCGCCGGCCTTGCCATCATCCTCGCCCACACCGGCGGCACCACCACTGTCCTCGGCGTCGTGCTCGTCATCGGCGCCGCGCTGGCCTGGTCGCTCGGCAACATGGTCCAACGCCGCGCCGGCAAGGTCGATATGCTCGGCTTCGTCATCTGGTCCAGTCTCTTTGCCGTCCCGCCACTGTTCGCGCTCGCCTTCCTCTTCGAAGGCGCCCCCCGCATCGTCCAGGCGCTCACCGCCGCCACCCCGATGGTCTGGCTCGCCATTGCCTGGCAGGCGGTCGGCAACACCATGTTCGGCTATGGTGCCTGGGGCTGGCTCCTCGCCCGCTACCCGGCGGCATCCGTGGCCCCCATGGCGCTCCTCGTCCCCGTCTTCGGCATGGGCGGCGCAGCCCTCTGGCTCGGTGAACCGCTCCCCCCCTGGAAACTCCTCGCCGCCGCCCTCATCATCGGCGGCCTCGCCGTCAACATCTTCGGCTCCCGGCTCGTTAACTCCCTCCCCATTGCGACCTGTGGTCGCCTCCGGCTCCGGGGGAAGGCGACTCGGCGCCAGCCGAGCGGGGTGGGCGTTCCCGCCTCGACCGACGAAGTCCCCCCTACTTCATCGTGAACTGATACGGCTCCGTCTTCGCCATCGCCGCCTGCCAGGCCGGCCGCCCCTGCAAGCGTTTCACATACCCCACCAGATTGGGAAAATGCGCCCCCAGTCCCTGCGCCACCGCAATCTCGGCAATGAAACTCATCATGATGTCCGCCCCCGTCAGCGCATTTCCCACCAACCAGTCATTCTCCCCCAACTGGGCGGAAAAATACGCCACATGCGCGCCGATCTGCTCCTGGATCCGCGGCTGCAACGGCGCCGCCGCTTCGCCCAGCCGCGCCGTATACAGCGCCAGCAAAAACGGCGTCATCGCCGACCCTTCGGCAAAATGCAGCCATTCCAGATAGGTCTCATGCGCATCGGTCCCCGGCGCCGGCGCCATCCGCCCGCCACCATGCCGCCGGATGATGTAATCGGTAATTGCGCCACTCTCGGTCACAACACGGGCCCCAGAGCCATTGGCATCGGTAATCACCGGCGATTTGCCCAACGGATGCACCGCCTTCAATTCCGGCGGCGCCAGGTTCGTTTCCCCGTCGCGGGCATAATGCTTTATCTCGTACGGCAGCCCCAATTCCTCCAGCAACCACACAATCCGCTGCGACCGGCTGTTGTTCAGGTGATGGACGACAATCATGCTGCTCTCCCAAAGACATCGCGACCCTAGCCGCATTTCCCCGCTCACGGAAACCACCTAAAGCAGCACCATGCCCATCACCATCCCCGAAACCGAGCTCACCGAAAGCTTCATCCGCGCCTCGGGCCCCGGCGGGCAAAACGTCAACAAGGTCTCCACTGCTGTGCAACTGCGCTTCGACGTCCGCGCCTCGCCCAGCCTGCCCGATGATGTCGCCGTCCGCCTCATGCGCCTCGCCGGCAGCCGCCTCACCCGCGATGGCGTGCTCGTCATCACTGCCGACAGCTTCCGCACCCAGGCCCAGAACCGCGCCGATGCCCGTGCCCGCCTCCACGCCCTCATCGCCCAGGCCGAAATCCGCCCCGTAAAGCGCCGCCCAACCAAGCCCAGCACCGGGTCAAAGGAACGCCGGCTGGCTGGAAAGGCGGTGCGTTCCGGTGTAAAGCAAGCCCGGACAAAAGTGCGGTCAGACGATTGAACCCATCGGCCGCAACGGCGTTTAACAGGTTCCTCTTCACAACCGCAGCAGTTATCCCCATGTCTGCTGCGTCATTCAGCCCCCGAAAGGAAAATACCCATGGCGATCAACAAGGAAACCATCGAAGGCAGCTTCAACGAATTCGGCGGCAAGGTCGAAGGCGTCGTCGGCGAAGCCTTTGGTGACACCAAGACCCAGGTCGATGGCAAGATTCACGAGCTCAAGGGCAAGGCCGAGCAAGTCTATGGCAAGGCCAAGGACAGCTATGCCAAGGCCAGCGAAAAAGCCAAGGAATGGGCCGACCACGCCCCCGAAGTCGCCCGCGAAGCCCGTGAACGCGCCACCCGCATCGCCGAGGAATCGACCGCCAAGGTCCGCCAGACCGTCCAGGAACAGCCCGTCGCCGTCCTCGCCGGCGGCATCGCGCTGGGCTTCGTCATCGGCTGGCTTTTGAGCGGGCGCAAGACCGGACGGCGGGGCGGCGGGGACTCCCGCCGAACCCGTCCGACGGCGCGGGCTTTGCCCGCGCTTCTTCCTTCAGTGGTGCGGCTCCGCCATCAACTCCACCAACACTCCCCCCGCATCGCGCGGGTGCACAAAAATCACCGGCACCCCATGCGCCCCGATGCGCGGCTCCCCGGTCCCCAGCACCGTCGCCCCCCGCGCCCGCATCGCATCCCGCGCCGCGATGATATCCGCCACCTCGAAACACACATGATGCTGCCCGCCATTGGGATTCTTCTTCAAAAACCCATGGATCGGCGAATCCGCCCCCAATGGCTCGATCAGCTCCAGCTGGCTGTTCGCCACATCGAT
>JANPEP010000042.1:0-22425 GCA_031422995.1 Polymorphobacter sp.
GTGAAGGCCTTTGTGCTGGCGACGCCGATTTCGGGGCCGGCGTGGGTGGGCAGCAGGAGATCGGCCTCGCGCGCCATGGTGCTGGAAGCGACGTTGACGACGGCGGCGATGTGTTGACCGCCGGCCTTGGCGTGACGGAGCGCGGCGAGCGTATCGGCGGTTTCGCCCGATTGCGAGATGAACAGCGCGAGGCCGCCGGGTTCATAGACCGGATCGCGGTCGCGGAATTCCGACGCATTCTCGATCTGGACGGGGATGCGGGCGAGGCTTTCGAGCCAATAGGTGGCGACCTGGCCGGCGAGCAATGCCGTGCCGCAGGCGACGATCTGGACGCGCTTTATGCCGGCGAGGTCGAAGGGCAGGGCAGGGAGGCTGATGGTTTCGGCGAGCGGATCGAGATAGGCGCCGAGGGTCTGGGCGACGACGATGGGTTGTTCGTGGATTTCCTTTTCCATGTAGTGGCGGTGGTTGCCTTTTTCGATGACGGCGGCCGAGGCGGAAGAGGTGATGACCGGGCGGGTGACGGGTTGATCGTCGGTGTCGAAGACCTGGGCCTCGGTGCGTGTGAGGCGGACCCAATCGCCTTCCTCGAGATAGGCGATGCGATTGGTGAAGGGGGCGAGGCCAAGGGCGTCGGAGCCGAGGAACATCTCGTCCTGACCATAGCCGAGGACGAGGGGCGAGCCGCGGCGGGCACCGTACATCACATCGGGGAATTGGCGGAAGAGGATCGCGAAGCTGAAGGCGCCGTGGAGGCGTTTGAGGGTTTGGGCGACGGCCTGGTCGGGGGTGGCGCCGGCTTGCAGCGCCATGGTGATGAGATGGGCGACGACTTCGGTGTCGGTGGCCGAGGTGAGGGTGCGGCCGGCGGCCAGGACCTCGGCGCGCAGGGCCTTGAAATTTTCGATGATGCCGTTGTGGACCAGGGCGACATCCTCGGTGGCATGAGGGTGGGCATTGTCGGTGGTGGGAGCGCCATGGGTGGCCCAGCGGGTGTGGGCGATGCCGGCGGTGCCGGGGAGCGGGTCAGTGGCCAGGACGGCGACGAGATTGTCGAGCTTTCCAGCGGCGCGGCGGCGCTCGATCTGGCCATCATGGAGGGTGGCGAGGCCGGAGGAATCATAGCCGCGATATTCGAGGCGGCGCAGGCCCTCGACGAGGCGGTTGGTGACGGGGTCGGAGGAGAGGATGCCGATGATGCCGCACATGGGGTTCGTCTCGCGATTGGAAGGATGGGTAACAGGGCCTCCGGCGGCTGGGGCCTTGGCCCCAGACCCCATTTGGTCGTTGTGATCCTTATGGCGACTAGTTGGGGTCGAAGGAAGCTGGGTCCCGGGTCAAGGCCTGGATGACGGGAAATGATAGGGGTCTGGGGCCTCAGGCCCCAGTTGCCGGAGGCTTTCTCTTGGCCAGGCTGGCAGCGCGGAAGCGGATGGCCCAGCCTGGCTTGGCGGTTTGCGGGGGTCGGACGAGGGCGAGGGCGTCGGGTTCGACATCCGCGGTGATGGTGCTGCCGGCGGCGACGATGGCGCCGGCGCCGACGGTGACGGGGGCGACGAGGGCGGAATTGGAGCCGATGAAGGCGCCGTCGCCGATGTGGGTCTGGTATTTGGCGAAGCCGTCGTAGTTGCAGGTGATGGTGCCGGCGCCGATGTTGGCGCGGGCGCCGATGGTGGCGTCGCCGATGTAGCTGAGGTGGTTGGCCTTGGCGCCAGGGCCGAAGCTGGCGTGTTTGGTTTCGACGAAATTGCCGATTTTGGCGCCTGTCGCGAGTTTGGTGCCGGGGCGGAGGCGGGCGAAGGGGCCTATGTCGCAATTTTCGGCGATGGTGGCGCCGGTGATGTGGCTGTGAGCGCGGACGGTGGTGCCGCTGGCGATGGTGACGCCGGGGCCGAAGACGACAAAGGGCTCGATGGTGACGTCGCGGGCGATTTTCGTGTCATGGGCGAAGAAGACGCTGGCCGGATCGATCAGGGTGACGCCTTCGGCCATGGCGGCGGCGCGGCGCGCGGATTGCCAGCCGGCCTCCATGGCGGCGAGTTCGGCGCGGGAATTGACGCCGGCGACTTCATCGGCGGCGGTTTCGATGACGGTGGCGGTGCGGCCATCGGCGATGAGGAGTCCGATGATATCGGGGAGATAATATTCCTGTGCCGCGTTGGTGTTGGTGACGCGGGCGAGGAGTGGCCAGAGATCGGCGGCGCGGACGAGCATGAGGCCCGAATTGCACAGGGTTTCGGCGCGTTCGGCGGGGGTGGCGTCCTTGAATTCGACCATTTTGGTGATGGCGCCGTCATGGGCGATGATGCGGCCATAGGCGCCTGGGTTGGCGGGGCGGAAGCCGAGGACGACGGCGGCGACATTGGCGGTGAGGGCCGATTGCAGCGCCCGCATGGTGGTGGCGGTGACGAGGGGGGCGTCTCCGAACAGGATGAGGATGTCGCCATCGAAGCCGGCGAGGGCGGATTGGGCCTGGAGGACGGCGTGGCCGGTGCCGAGTTGCGGGGATTGGACGGCGACGGTGACGGTGACGCCGTGGGAGGCGACAGCGGCTTCGACTTGTTCACGGGCGGAGCCGACGACGACGACCTTGTGGGCCGGCGAAAGGGCGGCGAGGCTGTCGAGCAGGTGGAGCAGCATGGGTTTGCCGGCGATGGGGTGGAGAACCTTGTGCAGCGCCGATTTCATGCGGGTGCCCTGGCCGGCGGCGAGGATGATGGCGGCGAGGGGGCGGGGGGTGTCGGTCACAGCTTGCGACGTGCCATATCGGACTTGCGTTGGGAAGCATTGCCGACGCATGGGGCGGGAGTGAAAGTCTTGCCCGCCACTGTTGTGTTCGATCTTGATGGGACGCTCGTTGATACTGCGCCGGATTTGTGCGCGGCGTTGAACCATGCGCTGGGGGTGCTGGGCCGGCCGGGTGTGCCGGCGGCGGATGTGCGGCATTTGGTCGGGCATGGGGCGCGAAAGCTGCTGGAACGCGGGCTGGCAGCGTCGGGGGTGGCCAGTGCTGACCTTGTGGAAGCGGGGTTTCCGCACTTCCTCGACTATTATTCGGCGCATATTGCCGTTGGGTCGCGGCCTTATGCGGGGGTTGAGGCAGCGCTGGAGGCGTTGGCGGAGGCAGGGTGTGTGTTGGCGATTTGCACCAACAAGCCGGTGGCGCTTTCAGTGAAACTGATCGCGGCGTTGGGGTGGAGCGGGCGGTTTGCAGCGAATCTGGGGTTTGATTCGGTGCCGCGGGCCAAGCCGGATCCGGGGCATTTGTTTGCCGCCATTGCGGCGGCGGGGGGTGTGCCGGAAACCACGGTGTTCGTGGGGGATTCAATCACCGACACGACGACGGCGAAGGCGGCGCGGGTGCCGGTGGTGGCGGTGAGTTTCGGATTTTCGGACCGGCCGGTTGCCGAATTGGGCGCTGATGTGGTGATTGATCACTATGATGCGCTGGTGCCGGCGTTGCGGGGGCTGATGCGATGACGACGGTGCTGGTGGTGGTGATTTCGCTGCTGGCACTGGGTGTGGCCTATTTGTTGGGGCGGTGGAGCGGTGGGGAAGAGGCGCTTTCTGCGCCGGCGGCAGTAGAGAGCGAGCCTTTGCCGGCCGACCTGATCAGCATTGAAGCGTTGGCGGACCCGGCATTGGTGGTGGTGGGAGATCTGGCGGTGGCAGCCAATGCCGAGGCGCGGCGGGTGTTTGGCGAGCGGGTGGCGGGCGGCGATTTGCGGCTGACGGTGCGGCATCCGGTGGTGCTTGATGCGCTGGCCGAGGCGCGACGCGGTGGGGTAACGGTGGAGCGCGAAATGACCGGGCTGGGCAGCGGCAACAGTGCCTATCGGTTGCGGGCTGTCGATGCCGGGGCGGGGCGGACGCTGGTCATTCTGGACGATGTGACCCAGACGCGGTTGACCGAGCGCATGCGAGTCGATTTCGTGGCGAACGCCAGCCACGAATTGCGCACGCCGCTGGCAACATTATCCGGCTTTATCGAGACGTTGCAGGGACCGGCGGCGGAGGATGAGCCGGCGCGGTTGCGGTTTCTGGAGATCATGGCGCGCGAGGCGAGCCGGATGTCGCGATTGATTGATGACTTGTTGTCGCTGTCGCGGATCGAGCTGGACAAGCATGTGCGACCGGTGGCGGTGATGGATCTGGAGGGCGTTATCGGCGATGTCGGCAAGACGCTGGCGATGCGGCTGGAGGCCGATGAGCGGGCGCTGGTCATCGAGGAAGCCGCAGACTTGCCGCAGGTTGTTGCCGACCGCGACCAGATTTTGCAGGTGCTGCACAATCTGATTTCCAATGCATTGAAATATGGCCGCAGCGGGACACAGATCACGGTGGCGGCGGCGGCGGAGGCCGCGCGTGCCGGGTTGCCGGCGGTGGTGCGGTTGAGCGTAAGCGATGTTGGCGATGGGATCGCGGCCGAGCATTTGCCGCGATTGACGGAGCGGTTTTACAGGGTCGATTCGCTGCAATCGCGCAAGATGGGGGGAACGGGGCTGGGACTGGCGATCGTCAAGCATATCGTCGAACGGCACCGCGGAAGGCTGGAGATCGAGAGTGTGCAAGGGGTTGGGACGCGGGTGTCCTTTACCTTGCCCCAAGCCCAGGCCCAGGGCGGAACGATGTCATGAAACTGTCATCGGAGTGTCATACAGGCCTCATTGTCGGTCCTTAGAGACCGGGATGGTACCGCGTTGCCGGCCTTATGCTGGCCATGGGAGACATTGCAGTGAAAATCAGGGTTGTTGCGCCGGTCGCTTTGGCGGTGTTGGGTTTGGGTTGTGCCGTGGCAGCCGAGGCGCGCACGCAGATTCGCATTGTTGGCTCGTCGACAGTGTATCCATTCACGACGGCGGTTGCCGAACAGTTCAAGCGCACCAACCCGCAGTTTCCGGCGCCGATCGTCGAATCGACGGGTACGGGCGGGGGCATCAAGCTGTTTTGCGCCGGAGTTGGCGAGCAATTTCCGGACATGGTCAACGCATCCCGGCGCATCAAGGCAAGCGAGTTGAAGGCGTGCAAGGCCAATGGTGTCAACGGTGTCATCGAGCTGCTGATCGGGCTTGATGGTTTGACCATTGCGCAATCGCGCAAGGGCGTTTTTGCCAGCCTGTCCGAAGCCGATGTTTACAAGGCGTTGGCGGCGATGCCGTTTGGCCAGCCGAACAAGGCGCGGACCTGGCGGGATGTGAACCCCAAGCTGCCAGCGACGAAAATCGAAGTGCTAGGCCCGCCGCCGACATCGGGGACGCGCGATGCCTTCAATGACCTGTACATGTTGAAGGGTTGCGAGACCAATGCGGCGATGAAAGCATTGAAGGAAAGTGATGAGTCCAAGTTCAAGGCCATCTGCACCAAATTGCGCGAGGATGGTGCGTATATCGAGACAGGTGAGAACGACAATCTGATCGTCCAGAAGCTGGCGGCGAACCCTAACATGCTGGGGGTGTTCGGTTATTCCTATCTTGAGGAGAATCTGGACAAGATCAAGGATGTGCCGATCAATGGCATTCCTGCGACTTATCCCAATATCGCCAGCTTCAAATATCCAGCTTCGCGGCCGTTGTTCCTGTACGTCAAGGCGCAGCATATGCGCGCCATTCGCGGCATGAAGGAGTTCTTGGCCGAGTACAGCAAGGAATCGACCTGGGGCAAGAATGGCACGCTGGCCAAGCGCGGCCTGGTGGCCGCGCCGGATGCTGTGCGGGCGAAGAATGCCGAGATTGCCCGGACGGGCGCGGTGTTGAACCCGGCGACCATCCGATAAGCCGGATGCCATTGTCGGTTATCTTTCTGGCGCTGCTCGGGCTGGGGCTGTTGGCCTTTTGGCTGGGCCGCGCCAAGGGAGCGGCAATGATAACGCCGGGCCTGAAGGGTGCCGAGCGGATTGGCGATGTGCATTCGCGGCCGAATTACCACGGTGCCTTTGTGGCGCTGGTGGCGCTGGCGCCGGCCCTGCTGGTGCTTGCTGGCTGGGCGGCGGTGGCGGATGGGGTGATTGCCGACCGGGTGATTGCATCGGTGCCGGCGGCGACGCGGCCGGCAACGGCGCTGGATCGCAGTTCGTTCATGAACGAAGTGAAAGGGCTGGTTTCGGGCGAGATGGAAGCGGCGTTCAATCCGGACGCCGAGCCTGCTGCCAAAGTATATGTGTCAACGCGGACGACGGCCAATCTGATTGTAGGGGCATTGGCGGTTTCGCTGTTCGCCATGGGCGGATTATGGGCGTTTTCGCGCGTGCGGCCGCAATTTCGGGCGCGCAACAAGGTCGAGCGGTCGATCAAATGGTTGCTGGTTGGAGCGTCGCTGGTGGCGATTTTGACGACGTTCGGGATTGTCATGTCGCTGATTTTTGAATCGGTGCGGTTTTTCCAGTCGGTATCGCTGGTGGAATTTTTGACGGGGACGAAATGGTCACCGCAGACAGCGATACGCGATGACCAGGTCGGGTCGTCTGGGTCGTTTGGCGCGGTGCCGTTGTTCTGGGGCACAATTTTCATCGGCGCGATCATAGCGATGGTGGTGGCGATACCGCTGGGGCTGATGTCGGCAGTGTATCTGACGCAATATGCGCCGGCGGCGTTGCGGCGTTACCTGAAACCGTTGCTGGAGTTGTTGGCCGGGGTTCCCACGGTTGTTTACGGGTTTTTTGCGGCGTTGACGGTGGCGCCGGCGGTGCGGAATTTTGCCGTCGGGCTGGGCATGGCCGATGCGAGTTCGGAAAGCGCGCTGGCCGCCGGGCTGGTGATGGGGGTGATGATCATCCCGTTCGTCTCGTCGATGGCCGATGATGCGTTGACGGCGGTGCCGCAGGCGATGCGTGACGGCAGCCTGGCGATGGGGGCGACAAAGTCCGAGACGGTGCGGCGGGTGCTGTTTCCGGCGGCGCTGCCGGGCATTGTCGGGGGGGTGTTGCTGGCGATCAGCCGGGCGATTGGCGAGACGATGATCGTCGTCATGGCGGCAGGGCTGGCAGCGAATTTGACGCTTAATCCGTTCAGCAGCGTGACGACAGTGACGGTGCAGATTGTCGCGCTGCTGACCGGCGACCAGGAGTTTGATTCGCCCAAGACGCTTTCGGCCTTTGCTTTGGGGCTGGTGTTGTTTGTCATCACGCTGGTGCTGAACATCTATGCGTTGTCGATCGTGAAGAAATATCGGGAAGCGTATGAATAGCGTGGTCGACATGGTGGCCACGCCGGCGCGGGCGCCGACAGATTGGTCGTCGCCGGCGATGCGGGCGCGGGTGCGCAGGCGTTATCGTTCAGAGCGCCTGTTCAAATATGTCGGGCTGGGCGCGTTGTTGCTGGCTGCGACATTCCTGGCGTTTTTGTTGTTCACCATCGGCCGGGACGGTTGGACGGGATTCAAGAGCACTGAAGTGCAGGTTTCGGTGACGTTCGATCCTGTGCTGCTCGGCATCGATCCGGCGCTGTTGCAGACATCGGGCGCAGCGGCGGCGTTGCAGGCAGCGGATTACCAGGCGGTGATGACGCAATCAGTGGGCAAGCTGGGCGAAGCTGCGGATGTGGTGAGCGAGGGTGCCTGGTTGGTGCTGCGCGATCGGTTGCAGGCTGAACCTGGCTTGCTGGGCACGACGCAGGCGGTGTGGGTGCCGGTGAAGAGCAGCATCGATTTGCTGGCCAAGGGCAAGTTCGATCTGGCGGAGCCGGAATTGACCCGCGGAGTCAGCGATGTTGATGTGGCGATGTACAAGCAGCTGCGCGGACAGGGGCTGTTGCGGACCGGGTTGAACCGGATTTTCCTGACCAGCGCCGATTCGACCAATCCCGAACTGGCTGGGATCTGGGGTGCGGCGCTGGGGTCGTTGCTGACATTGATCGTGACCATCGGGCTGTCGTTTCCGATCGGGGTGCTGGCGGCGATTTACCTTGAGGAGTTTGCGGCGCGCAATCGCTGGACCGACCTTATCGAGGTGTCGATCAATAATCTGGCGGCGGTGCCGTCGATCATTTTTGGCCTGTTGGGGCTGGCGGTGTTCCTGAATTTCTTTGGCATGCCGCGATCGGCGCCGATTGTGGGTGGGTTGACGCTGGCGTTGATGACGTTGCCGGTGATTGTGATTGCGGCGCGGGTGGCGATCAAGGCGGTGCCGCCGTCCATCCGCGATGCAGCATTGGGCATCGGGGCATCGCCGATCCAGGTGGTGTTTCAGCACGTGTTGCCGCTGGCGTTGCCAGGCATCATGACCGGGACGATCATTGGGCTGGCACGGGCGCTGGGCGAGACGGCGCCGCTGCTGTTGATCGGGATGCGGGCTTTTGTGACCGATACACCGCAAGGGTTTGCGTCGCCGGCGACGGTGTTGCCGGTGCAGGTGTTTTTGTGGTCCGATGATGTGCAGCGCGGGTTCATTGAAAAGACATCGGCGGCGATCATCGTGTTGCTGATCATCCTGTTGTTGATGAACAGCGTCGCCATCTATCTTCGCAACAAGTTCGAGAGGCGCTGGTGACCGAGCAATCTGACCTGAGTTCGGCGCCGATCGGGCATAATGTGCCCGAGGCCAAGGGGCGTGGCGCCGAAACGGTGACCACCAAGATGACGGCGCGCAACGTCAACGTGTTCTATGGCGCCAAACAGGCGTTGAAGGATGTTTCGATTGATGTGAGCCGCGAGAATGTGACGGCGTTCATCGGGCCTTCCGGGTGCGGGAAATCGACGTTCCTGCGCTGTTTCAACCGGATGAACGATACGGTGGATTCGGCGAAGGTGACGGGCGCAATCAAGCTGGATGGCACCGATATTTATGGTGACGACATGGACGTGGTGCAGCTGCGCGCTCGCGTTGGCATGGTGTTCCAGAAGCCCAATCCGTTTCCCAAGTCGATTTACGAGAACATTGCCTATGGGCCGCGCATTCATGGGCTGGCACGCAGCAAGGCCGATCTGGATGTGATCGTCGAGAGCAGTTTGCGCCGTGCCGGATTGTGGGATGAGGCCAAGGACCGGTTGAGCGAAAGCGGCACGGCGATGTCGGGCGGGCAACAACAGCGATTGTGCATTGCGCGGGCGATTGCCGTGGACCCGGAAGTCATCCTGATGGACGAGCCGTGTTCGGCGCTGGACCCGATTGCGACGGCGAAGATCGAAGAACTGATCGATGCGTTGCGTGGGCGGTATGCGATCGTGATCGTGACGCACAACATGCAACAGGCGGCGCGGGTGAGCCAGAAGACGGCGTTTTTCCACCTTGGGACGATGGTCGAATATGGCGATACGTCGGCGATTTTCACGAACCCGACGCAGGTGCGCACGAAGGACTATATTACCGGCCGTTACGGCTGAGGTGAGGATTGCCCATGTCTGACAACACCGCACATACGGTCAAATCGTTCGACGAGGACATTGCCCAACTGCGATCGATCATCACGCGGATGGGGGGGCTGTGCGAGGCGCAGATTTCGGCTGCGGTCGAAGCGTTGGTGACGCGCAATGTCGAGGCGGCGTTGCGGGTGGTGGGCGAGGATGTGCGCATTGACGCGTTGGAAGCCGAGGCCGAGGCGCTGGCGGTGCGGATCATTGCCCTGCGAGCGCCGATGGCGGGGGATCTGCGCGAGATCGTGGCGGCGTTGAAGATCGCCGGCGTTCTGGAGCGGATTGGCGATTATGCCAAGAATATCGCCAAGCGGGCATCGGTGGTGGCGTTGAGCCATCCCATCGAGCCGGTGGTGATTGTGCCCGAGATGGCGCGGGTGGTTATCGGCATGATCCGCGATGTTCTGGATGCTTTTGTGGACCGCGATGCGGCGTTGGCGCGGGCGGTTTACGAGCGCGATCAGACGGTGGATGATTTTTACAACAGTCTGTTTCGGTCGTTGCTGACCTTCATGATGGAAAACCCGCATTTCATCACGACCTCGACACATTTGTTGTTCGTTGCCAAGAATTTGGAGCGGATTGGCGACCATGCAACATCGGTGGGCGAGATGGTGCATTTCGCCGTGACCGGTGAGCATCTGGTCGACCGGCCGAAGTCTGACGACACATCGACATTTTCCAACGCCGGCTGATCCGGTGTTGCCACTTCGACTGCGGAGACAATAGCCGATGCGACCGAAGATCTTGCTGGTTGAAGACGATGCCAATTTGGTTGAGCTGATCACCTATAATCTGGAGCGTGAGGGCTTTGATGTCGTGCGCACCGATGATGGCGAGGAAGCGCTGGTGCTGGCGCAGGAGGACAAGCCTGATCTGGTCATCCTGGATTGGATGATTGCGAATTTGTCAGGTATTGAAGTGTGCCGGCGGTTGCGGCGGGCGACGGCGACGGCCAATCTGCCGATCGTCATGCTGACGGCCCGGGCCGAGGAGGCCGACCGCATCCGCGGGCTGGAGACCGGCGCCGATGACTATGTGACCAAGCCGTTCAGCCCACGCGAATTGATTGCGCGGGTGCGGGCGGTGCTTCGGCGGTTGCGACCGGCGCTTTCGGGGGCGAACCTGGAATATGCCGGAATCGTGATGGATACATCGGCGCACAAGGTGACGCGTGAGGGCGGGACGGTGCAATTGGGACCGACGGAGTTTCGGCTGTTGCGGCATTTCCTGGAGCATCCGGGGCGGGTGTTTTCGCGCGAACAACTGCTGGATGCGGTGTGGGGGCGTGATGTGTATGTGGAGCAGCGGACGGTGGATGTGCATATCCGGCGGTTGCGCAAGGCCGTGAATACGGCCGTGGGCGGCGGGGCGGAATTGCCCGATGTGATCCGCACGGTGCGGTCAGCTGGATATTCGCTGGATGTCGATCTGGTGCCGGCGCGGGGGTAGAGGCTTTGGGGTCCCGGAGGGGGGATGGTCGCCCTCACCCTCCCACCGCGAAGACGCGGCGGGCCCGTCCCTCTCCCGCTTCACGGGAGAGGGGTTTAAGTTTGCGTTTGGCTCGGTTAGAGGCTGCGCATCACTTGCTGGGGCTTATTCCATGACTTTGCGTTTCGACAATCGTGTTGCCATTGTGACGGGCGCCGGTGGCGGCCTTGGCCGGGCCTATGCGCTTGATCTGGCGCGGCGCGGGGCCAAGGTGGTGGTCAACGACCTGGGCGGGGCGCGCGATGGATCGGGCAGCTCGCTTTCGGCGGCGCAGGCTGTGGTGGACGAGATTGTCGCGGCCGGCGGTGAGGCGATGGCCAATGGCGCCAGCGTGACCGATGCGGCGGCGGTGGAAAAGATGGTGGCGTTCGTGCACGAGCGCTGGGGACGGATCGACATTTTGATCAACAATGCCGGTATCTTGCGCGACAAGACGTTCGTGAAGATGACGCATGACGATTTCCGCCAGGTGCTCGATGTGCATCTGATGGGGAGCGTGATTTGCACCAAGGCGGTGTGGGAGATCATGCGGGCGCAGGCCTATGGCCGCATCCTGATGACGACGTCGTCGACGGGATTGTATGGCAATTTCGGCCAGGCGAATTATGGCGCGGCGAAGCTGGGCCTTGTCGGTTTGATGAAGACGCTGGCGCTGGAGGGGGCCAAATATAACGTCCGGGTCAACACCGTGGCGCCGCTGGCGGCGACGCGGATGACCGAGGATCTGATGCCGCCCGAACTGCTGTCGCGGATGGGGCCGGAGACAGTGGTGCCGGCTTCGGTGTTCCTGGTCAGCGAGGAGGCGCCGACCAATGCCTGCATCAATGCTGGTGGTGGTGGATTCGAGCGGTCCTATGTGACGTTGACGCGCGGGATTCACGTGGCAGCCGAAGACATGACGGCGGAGACGGTGGCGGCGCGCTTTGCCGAGATCAGCGATCGGACGGGGGAATTGGTGCCCGATACCGGGGCGGCGCAGGGGGCCGTGGCGCTGGGTGGCGGGAAATAAGTTTCGCTGAGACTCCCCCAGTCCCTCCCGCAAGCGGGAGGGGGGGCTACGCCTCGACTAGTTTGACGAGGCGGCGTTCGACCGGGGCGAGGATGCCGGCGAGGTCATGGCCGCGTTTGAGGATGACGCCGGCTTCGCCGTAGAGAATCCATTCGCCCTGGCGCAGGCGCAGGGCGGGATCCTTGACGATGCGGATTTCGGGATTTTCGGCGGCGCGGCGGAAGGCCGAGAAGCTGGCGGATTTTGCGCCAAGGTCGATGGCATAGTCGCGCCAATGGCCGGCGGCGACCATGCGGCCGTAGAGCGACAGGATGCGATCGAGTTCGAGGCGGGTGAAGGCGACTTGTGTGGGCGCGCGTGCCGGCAGGGACGATATGTTGTCCAAGGTGGAAATCAGCAGCCTTGGGCCGATTTGACGCCGGGTTCCCCGCCGCGGCGCAGGTTTTCTTCCTCGGTCAGTGCATCGAGGCGAACGCGCAGAGTTTCGACCTCGCAGCGCAGGATTTCGAGTTTCTGGGTTTCGGGGTCGTATTTCTGGCTGCACGGGGTGCCATAGGGCAGGAAGGATTTCTGATAGTCGCCGGCGTCGATGGGGACGGCCTTGGCGGGGATGCCAACCATCGTCGCGCCTTCGGGGACATCGCGGGTGACGACGGCGTTGGCGCCGATGCGGGCGCGTTTGCCGACCACAATCGGCCCAAGCACCTGGGCGCCCGACCCGATGATGACGCCGTCCTGGAGGGTCGGGTGGCGTTTGCCGGCGATGCCGTTGGCGGGATCGGTGCCGCCCAGGGTCACGCATTGGTAGATGGTGACATTGTCGCCGATGACTGCGGTTTCGCCAATGACGACAAAGCCGTGATCGATGAAGAAGTTACGGCCGATTTGAGCGCCTGGATGGATGTCGATGGCGGTGAAGAAGCGCGCGAGGTGGTTAACGACGCGGGCGACGAAGAACAGCCGGGCATTGAAAAGGGTGTGGGCGATGCGGTGCATGCCGAGCGCGAGCACGCCGGGGTAGAGCAACACTTCCCAGCGCGAGCGGGGTGCCGGATCGCGGGATTTGATCGAATCGAGATAGGCGATGAGCGCCATGACGGTCTCCTGACGCGCTTTGAGCGCGACTTTAATCAGGAGTGTAAACTGGTTTTTGGACGGGCGCCAGCGGGGGATTGCTTCGACGATTGGTGCGTGCGGCCCCTCTCCCCGCTCGGCGTGCGCCGAGTCGCCCTCTCCCCAGAGGGAGAGGGTTTTCGATTCAGAGGGCTTGCAGGGTGCGGGCGACGGCGTGGACGACAGAGGCGATGCGGACGCTGGCCTGGATCTTGTCAGGGGCCATGCCGTGGCCGGCGAGGACCTTGTCATGGGCGTCGATGCACATGCCGCAGCCGTTGATCGCCGAAACTGCGAGGCTGAACAGTTCGAAATCGGCCTTGTCGATGCCGGGCGAACCGATGACGTTCATGCGCAATTTTGCCGGCATGGTCTTGTAGTCGGGACGCGAGGCGAGGTGGATGAAGCGGTAGTAGATGTTGTTCATAGCCATGATCGAAGCGGCGGCCTTGGCGGCGGTCATGGCCTCTGGCGTCAGCTTGTCGGCGGCTTCGGCTTCGATAGCGTCGATGACCGGCCTGTAGGCGCAGGCATGGGCGACGGCAACGAGGGTGCCCCATTTCTGCTGGTCGGTGAGCAGTTGCTCCGAGAGCAGGCTGCTGACGTTGAGGCGTTGATCCTTGGCGTAATCAGGGAGGGTTTTGGCGAGTTCGGAGAAGATCATGGGGGATCCTTTGAGAGCGAAGGCGCTTGCGCGCAGGAAAGGGGCGCGGGCAAAGCCCGCGCCGTCAGACGGGTTCGGCAGGGCAAGGCCCTGCCGCCCCGCCGTCCGGGCTTGCGCGTCACCGCGCAGCAAGCGCTGCGCGCGTGCGCGCTACGCCGCCGGCTTGAGGACTTCTTCGCCGCCCTGCCAGTTGCAGGGGCAGAGTTCGTCGGTTTGCAGCGCGTCGAGGATGCGCAGGGTTTCGGCCGGGTTGCGGCCGACGTTGAGGCCGTTGATCGTCACATGCTGGATGACGTTTTCCGGATCGATGATGAAGGTGGCGCGCAGGGCGACACCGGCATCCTTGACGATGATGCCCAGCGCATCGGCGAGATGCTTGGAATTGTCGGCCAGCCAGGGGAAATCGCAGGCGGCGAGGCGCTCGTCGGACTTGCGCCAGGCGAAGTGCACGAAATCGGTGTCGGTCGAGGCGCCGATGAGGACGGCGTCACGATCTTCGAAATCACTCTTGAGATCGCCATAGCCGATGATTTCAGTCGGGCAGACAAAGGTAAAGTCCTTGGGCCAGTAGAACAGGATCTTCCACTTGCCGGGGTAGGCGGTGGTGATGTCGAGGCTTTCGCCGCCGGGAAGGGCAGCAACACCCTGCTGAACCGGGAGGGTGAACGAGGGGACGGTATCGCCGACGGTAAGGGCCATTGTGATGCTCCAGTGGGGGTTGATTCGGGCAAATCTGCTTTGCGGATTGTGAGATGGCGATTGCGGGCCTAGAAATCCAATCGATAATTTTGAGTTTATATATCGAGTGGGTCGATGACGTTTTTGCCGACGCTGAAGCAGTTGCAATATCTGACAGCCTTGCACATCCATGGTCATTTCGGGCGGGCGGCGGATGCGTGTTTCGTGACGCAATCGACGCTTTCGGCCGGCCTGCGCGAGCTGGAGACCCTGTTGGGGGTGCAATTGGTCGAGCGCAACCGGCGGGTGGTGCGATTTTCGCCGCTGGGCGAGCGGGTGGTGGCCAAGGCCTATGAAGTGTTGCGCGAGGCCGATGCGTTGGCCAGCCTGACCAAGGATGCCGGCAAACCTCTGGCCGGACCGTTGCGGTTGGGCGTGATTCCGACGATCGCGCCGTATTTGTTGCCGCGGGTGTTGCCGGGGGTGCGGGCGGCCTGGCCGGATTTGCAGCTGTATCTGCGCGAGGAGATGAGTGGGCCGGCGTGCGAAGCGCTGGGGCGGGGAACGCTGGATGCTGTGTTGCTGGCGTTGCCGTGGGAGTGCGGCGGGGTAGAAGCGATGCCATTGTTCGAGGATGCGTTTTACCTGGTGTTTCACCCGGATGACATGATCGACCCGCCGGCCACGGTTGCGCCCGATGCCATTGATGACACGCATTTGTTGTTGCTGGAGGATGGGCATTGCCTGAAGGACCAGGCGCTGGCGGTGTGTGGGCGGCCGGAATTGCGCGCCGATCCGGGGCATCGCGGCACATCGCTGGTGACGTTGGTGCAGATGGTGGCGGGACGGCTGGGCCAGACATTGGTGCCGGGGTTGGCGCTGGAGACGGGAATCATCGACGGATCGGGATTGATTGCACGGCCGGTGACGGGCGGGGCATCGCGGACGGTGGCGCTGGTGTGGCGGACCGGGAGCCCGCGGGCAGCGGAGTTCCGGTTGCTGGGCGAAGCGATCTTGTCGGCGGCGGTTACCGCTGGGCTTGCCGTTGTCGATATTGGGGTCGATATCGGGGTGGACCGGGCTGTCGCCCCCGCTATGGTGCGCGCAATTGCTGGGGAGTAGCGTCGATGAAGGCCGTGCTTTGCGTTGAACATGGGATGCCCGAAAAGCTGGTGGTGCAGGAGATTGCCACGCCGGAACCGGGCAAGGGCCAGGTGCGGGTGCGGGTTCATGCCGCCGGAGTGAATTTTCCCGACACGCTGATCATTCAGAACCTGTATCAGTTCAAGCCGCCACTGCCGTTCTCGCCGGGTGGCGAGGCCGCCGGCGTCGTGGATGCGGTGGGTGAGGGTGTGACCGACATTGCCGTGGGCGACCGGGTGGTGGCGATGACGGGTAATGGCTGTTTTGCCGAATATGTGGTGGCCAACCGGGCGCAGGTGGTGGCCATTCCGGGCGACATGCCGTTCGATATCGCCAGTGGATTCACCATGACCTATGGCACGTCGCACCATGCGTTGAAGCAGCGGGCGCGGCTGGCGCCGGGGGAGACTTTACTGGTGCTGGGGGCGGCCGGCGGGGTGGGCCTGACGGCGGTCGAATTGGGCAAGGTGATGGGGGCGCGGGTGATTGCCGCGGCGTCGTGCGACGAGAAGCTGGCACTGTGCCGCCAATATGGCGCCGATGAGACGATCAATTACGCCACCGAGGATTTGAAGGAGCGGGTGAAGGCCCTGACCGGGGGCAAGGGGGTCGATGTGGTATATGACCCGGTGGGCGATCGGTTCGCCGAGCCGGCGTTTCGCGGCATGGCGTGGAATGGGCGGTACCTGGTGGTGGGCTTTGCTGGGGGGGCGATTCCGTCGTTGCCGCTGAACTTGCCGTTGATCAAGGGCGCCAGCATCGTCGGCGTATTCTGGGGGGCGTTTACCCAGGCCGAGCCGGCGTTGCACCGAGAGAATATGGCGGAATTGCTGGAATGGTATCGCAGCGGCAAGTTGAAACCGCATGTTTCGAAGCATTTCACGCTGGATGAGGGCCCGGCGGCGATCCGGTGGATGATGGATCGCAAGGCCACGGGGAAGGTTGTTCTGGACGTTTGAGAAGGGGCCGGAGGCTCTATGAAACTGCGTGACACCTACCCGCTGTACATCGCCAACAAGGCCGACCAGCCCAATACCGATCTGGCGGTGACCGACAAGTTCACCGGCGCCGTGGCGACTCGGGTGGCCATGGCCGATGCAGCGATGATCGACCGTGGGATTGCGGCGGCAGTGCTGGCGGCGGGGCCGATGGCGGCGATGGCAGCGTATGAACGGCAGGCGGTGCTGATGCATTGCGTGAAGCGGTTCACCGAGCGCGCCGATGAACTGGCCTATGCGCTGTGCATCGAGGCGGGGAAGCCGATCCGGGATTCGCGCGGCGAGGTGGGGCGGTTGATCGATACGTTCCGGATTGCGGCGGAGGAGAGCGTGCGGATGACCGGCGAGGTGCAGCCGCTGGATATTTCGCCGCGGGCCAAGGGCTATCAGGGGATGTGGAAGCGGGTTCCGATTGGGCCGTGCAGTTTTGTGTCGCCGTTCAATTTTCCGCTGAACCTGGCGGCGCACAAGATTGCGCCGGCGCTGGCGGTGGGGTGCCCGTTCGTGATGAAGCCGGCTTCGCGGACGCCATTGGGGGCAATCATCATTGGCGAGGTGCTGGCGGAGACCGATTTGCCGGCGGGCGCGTTTTCGATTCTGCCGGCGCATCGGGAAGGGGCGGATTTGTTCACCACCGATGACCGGTTGAAATTGTTGAGCTTTACCGGGTCGCCGGATGTTGGTTGGGATTTGAAGGCGCGGGCGGGGAAGAAGAAGGTCGTGCTCGAGCTGGGCGGCAATGCGGCGGTGATCATCGACCGGGATGCGGACCTGGAGGATGCGGCGGAGCGGACGGTTTTTGGGGCGTTTTACCAATCGGGGCAGTCGTGCATCGGGGTGCAGCGGATTATCGTGCATGAGGCGGTGTATGATGCGTTCCGGGCGTTGCTGGTGGCAAAGACGGCCAAGTTGGTGATGGGCAATCCGCTGGATGAGGCGACTTTTGTGGGGCCGATGATCGATGTAAAGGAGGCTGCGCGGCTTTCGGGGTGGATTGACGAGGCGGTGGCGGCGGGGGCGAAGCTGTTGTGCGGGGGGCAGCGCGAGGGGGCGATGCTGGCGGCTACGTTGTTGGAGGGGGTGCCGCGGACGACGAAGCTGTATCGTGAGGAAGCCTTTGGGCCGGTGGCGTTTTTTTCGGTGTTCAACGATTTCGATGCGGCGCTGGAGGAGGTGAACGACAGCAAGTTCGGCTTGCAGGCGGGGGTGTTCACGCGTGACCTGTTCCATATGCTGAAGGCCTGGGACCGGCTGGAGGTGGGCGGCGTGGTGATCAACGACGTGCCGAGTTATCGGGTGGACAACATGCCCTATGGCGGGGTGAAGGATTCGGGGCTGGGGCGTGAGGGCGTGCGCTTTGCGATGGAGGACATGACGGAAATTCGGAATTTGGTGATCAGGCGCCGTCCGGAGGACGTTTGAAGTTGTCCGCAGGACGTCTGAATTTGCCCGGAGGACTTGTGATCGATGCGCGGCCGCTGATTTTGACGGCGGTGCTGGAGCCCGCCGTGATGGCGCGGTTCGAGGCGTTGCGGCGGGCGCATTATCCTGCCGGCTTGAACAGGGTGCCGGCGCATGTTTCGATGTTTCACCATTTGCCGGGACGTGAGCTGGAGGCGGTGCGGCGGCGGCTGAAGGCGGTTTGTGGACAGATGGCGCCGCCGGAGGTGGTGGTTACGGGTTTGAAATCATTGGGTGGGGGCGTGGCGTATCGGTTGCGGTCCCCGGAGTTGGAGGATGTGCGGGCGGAATTGGCGGATGGGTGGGACACATTGTTGATCCCGCAGGACCGGGCCGGGTTTCAGGCGCATGTGACGGTGCAGAACAAAGTGACGTCTGGTGTGGCGCGAGCGACGTTGCTGACGCTGGAGGCGGGGTTTGCGGGGTTTTCGACGCGGGCGCTGGCGGTGGGGGTGTGGCGGTATTGCGATGGGCCGTGGGAGGCCTTGGGGCAGGTGGCGTTCAGGGGGAAGTAAGGTGCTTGGCGGGAAAGGGGGCGGCTGCTAAAGGATTTCCATGCAATTTTTCCGTGCTTTTCGTGCTCCTGTTTTGGTTCTGGCCGCCGCGCTGACGCTTTCGGCGTGTGCGACGAACAAGCAGAAGAAGGACCAGAGTTACGTCGCGCGGGATGTGGAAACGCTGTATACGGCGGCAAAAGCCACGCTGGACAAGCGACAGTATAAATTGGCGGCGGCGCAGTTCGATGAAGTCGAGCGCCAGCACCCCTATTCGGTGTGGGCGCGGCGGGCGCAGTTGATGAGCGCCTTTTCCTATTATGTGGCGGGGGACTTCAACGAGGCGGTGTCCTCGTCGCAGCGGTTCTTGTCGCTGCATCCGGGCAGTCGTGAGGCGCCTTATGCGTATTACATGATCGCCACGAGTTATTATGAGCAGATTTCTGGGGTGCAGCGCGACCAGCGGACGACGCAGCAGGCGCTGGATGCGTTGGGAGAATTGATCCGGCGCTATCCCAACACCGACTATGCTGCGGATGCGCGATTGAAGATCGACCTGGCGCGCGACCATCTGGCGGGCAAGGAGATGGAAATCGGGCGGTTTTACCAGAACCAGGGGCTTTATCTGGCGGCCATCAGCCGGTTTCGGGCGGAAATCGAGAATTACGACACGACGAGCCATACGCCGGAAGCGTTACACCGGTTGGTTGAATCCTATCTGGCGTTGGGGATTCCCGAGGAAGCGTACAAGGCGGCCGCGGTGCTTGGGTCGAATTATCCGGGGTCAGTCTGGTATCAGCGCAGCTATGCCTTGATCAACAAGAAAGCGCCGGCGGTGGCGCAGGGACTGCCGGTCAAGGGGTAAAGTAAGGCGCAAAAAAGCCCCGCCGCCGGGTGGCGACAGGGCTTTTGGCGAGGCTTGAGCAGCCGTTCCGCGGTTACTTGCCGCGAACCGCGTCCTTGATGCCGCCGACGGTGTTCTGGACCTTGCCTTCGACCTGATCCGCCTTGCCTTCGGCTTGGATCTTGGTATCGCCGACGAGCTTGCCAAAGCCTTCCTTCAACTTGCCGCCGGTGACCTTTGCGGCGCCTTCGATACGATCCGAGTCCATGATGGCTTCCTTTGCTGTGGGTTCGGGTGTTGAACGAACTGCACGGCCAAGGGTTGCCTGATGTGGGCTGAAATGTGCGCTGAGGGGGATGAAATGATTGTCACTTTGGTTACCAGCGGACTGTGCGGGCTGTTGTATTTCTGGCTGTCGTGGCGGGTGGTGCAGGTGCGGCAGAAGGCACAGGTTTCGTTGGGCGACGGCGGTGACGGGTTGTTGCTGCAGCGGATTCGGGCGCATGCCAATTTTGCCGAATATGTGCCGTTCTGCCTGATTCTTATGGGGGCGATCGAGGTTTCGAGTCTGGCGGTTTCGCCCTATCTGGCGGCGGCGGGGCTGGGGTTGGTGGCGGTGCGGGTTTCGCACGCGATCGGCATGGCGAAGGAAGGGGCCAATCCATATCGGGTGGTTGGCGCAGCGGGGACGTGGATCATAATGGTGTCGTTGAGTGTGTGGGCGTTGGGGTTGGGGTTTGTGTTGATGAATTAGGTCGTGAACTCATAAATGGCTAGGGTCGTGACGATGGTGATTTTGTTGTCTGGCAAGACGTTAGGAGCGCGCGATGCCTTCGCATCGCAATCGACGACACGACGCAGCCAGACGGCAAAAGCGCCGTCGCCGCTGCGCGGTCACCCGGAGAAGCATTTTGGCGGCCCCGTGCACGCTCGGCGGGGCGTAAACGCCCGCTTTCGCGCACCCGGAACCGCCAAAACGCTTCTCCGGGCGATCCCGACCCCAGCCATTTATGAGTTCACGACCTAGGCGCCCGCCAGCACCTGATCGGCGACATAGGCGTTGCGCTGGCGTTCGGCGGCGAAGGTGCTCATGGGGCCATGGCCGGGGACGAAAGTGGTCTGGCCGCCGAGTGGCCAGAGGCGGCTGGTGATCGAGCGGATGAGATCGGCGTGATTGCCGCGCGGGAAATCGGTGCGGCCGATCGAGCCCTGGAACAGCACGTCGCCGACGATGGCGAGGTTCGAGGGAGCGTGGTGGAAGACGATGTGGCCGGGGGTGTGGCCGGGGCAGTGATAGACGTCGAGCGTCAAGTCGCCGACGGTGACCTGGTCGCCGTCAAAGAGCCAGCGATCGGGGGTGAAGGCGGCGGCGCCGTGGATGCCATATTGTGCGCCCACCGATGGCGCCTGGTCGATCCAGAATTTGTCATCGGGATGGGGGCCTTCGATCGGCACGCCGAGATCGGCAGCAAGGACGCCGGCGAGGCCGCAATGATCGATATGTCCGTGGGTGATGAGCAGTTTTTCGATGGTGACGCCATGCTGTTTGGCGACGGCCTTGAGACGATCAAGATCGCCGCCGGGATCTGTGAAGGCGCCGCGCATGGTTTTGGTACACCATAGGAGGGTGCAATTCTGCTGGAGCGCGGTGACGGGTACGATGACGGCCTGGAGCGGGGGTGTGTCGGACATGATGCTGATTTGGCGGTTGACGGGGGCGGACGCAAGGGGGCGGGCTTGACGGGAACGGGGGGCGGGCCGAGCATCCTGGGCAAATGGGGCGGGAGCGTGATGGCATGACGGATTGTTGCGAATTGCATCGGCGCGGAATGATCGCAGGGGTGATGGGGCTGACGCTGTTGCCGCTGCCGGCGGCGGCGCGGACGCTGGGCCAGGCGGAGCGCGATGCGATGACGCCTGACATGGTGATCGCATCGATGCTGGCGGGCAATGCGCGGTTCATGGCGAACCAGCGGCGCGAGGCGGATTTCATCGGCGATATTCGTGGGTCGGCGGAGGGGCAGCATCCGGCGGCGGTGGTGGTGTCGTGCATTGATTCGCGCGCGGTGGTGGAAGTCGTCTGCGACCTGGGCATCGGCGATACGTTCAATGCACGGGTGGCGGGGAATATCGTCAACGACGATATATTGGGATCGCTGGAATATGGCTGTGCAGTGGCGGGCGCCAAGTTGGTGGTGGTGATGGGGCATACCGGGTGCGGGGCGATCAAGGGCGCCATTGACGATGTGGTGCTGGGCAATCTGACGTTGCTGCTGGCGCGGTTCAAGGCAGCGATTGCAGCGACGCTGCTGGTTGGCGAAAAATCATCGCACAACCATGATTTTGTCGATGCGGTGGCGAAAACCAATGTGGTGCAGACGGTGGCGATGACGCGCAATCGTTCGCCGGTGCTGGCGGCGTTGGAGGCCAAGGGCGCGATCAAGATTATCGGGGCGATGTATGATGTGACGACGGGGCGGGTGACGCTGGTTTAGGTGCGAGGCGGCCGGGCCATGCGAGGCGACGCGCGGGTGGTGCCGGTCGGATTCCACGCAGCGGTGCATGACCTGCCGCTGTGGCTGCGCATTGCTCTGGGGTTGGTGGTTGCCGATCTTGGATCCTATTGGGGGCACCGGGCGAGCCATGCCTGGCCGTTTTTGTGGCGGTTCCATTCCTTGCACCACAGCGCCGAGCATATCGATTTCCTGGTCAATGGCCGGGCGCATCCCATCGACCTGGTGTGGGTGCGGATGTGCGGGCTGGTGCCATTGTATCTGCTGGGGCTGGCAAGTGTTGGCGCGGCGGGCAGCATGGTGCCGGTGATCGTGACGTTGGTGGGCACGGTTGCGAGCTTTTTCATCCACGCCAATGTGCGGTGGCGGCTGGGGCCGATCGAATGGCTGGTGGCGACGCCGGCGTTCCATCATTGGCACCACAGCCGTACCGACCATATCGACCGTAATTTTGCCGCGACATTCCCGTGGATCGACCGGATGTTCGGGACGCATTGGCTGCCGGGGTATTTCCCGGCGGATTATGGTGTCGAGGAGCAGTTGCCGGAGACGATGGCTGGGCAGTTGCTGGGGCCGTTAAGGGGGCGGTGAGGCGCCACGATCCTGTGACCAGGGCAGCTTGTCGCTGGGAACCGAATTGGCGTTGTGGGTGTTCCTGAACTTATTGTAATG
>JANPEP010000043.1:0-1827 GCA_031422995.1 Polymorphobacter sp.
GCCGAAGTGGGGCCGATCGTGGATGCCGAGCGGCGGCTGTTTGCGGTGGTGCCGCCGAACGGGGAATGGTTTCCGGCAATTGCGGCGCGGTTGACGGATTGGCTGGGGCAGTTGGACCCGGGGCGGCCGGTGCTGGCGATCAGCCATGGGATTACGGCGAGGGTTTTGCGCGGGATACTGGCAGGCGGGACGGATTGGCATGGGGTGAAGGTGGCAGCGGATGCGCCGCAGGGGACGGTGTTCCGGATTGTTGACGGGGTGGAGAGCGTGTTGTTTACGGGGTCTGGGGTTCAGGGGGTGCGGGCGGCTTAATCGCTTGTTCTCCCATCAAGGCGCCAGGGCGGGAAGCGTTGGTTCTGGCCGGCGTGGAAGAGGATGATGTGGTTGCCGGCGGGATCGGTGATGCGGGCGCAGCGCCAGAGGTAGGTTTCGTCGCGAGGGGCATGGTCAAAGGCGAGGCCGCGCGAGGTGGCGGCGGCGAAATCGGCATCGACATCATCGCAGTGGAGGAAGATTTCGGCGGTGCCAGCGCGGGCGTCGGGCGTGATTTCGATCGAGAGGGTGGCGCCACCCTCCATTTCGAAACGGGCGTAGCGGGGCGGGGCGGCAACGATCTGGTGGAGGCCGAGCGCGGTGTAGAAAGCGATGCTGGCGTCATAGTTGTGCGCTGGCAAGGTGGCGTGGTTGAGCTGCATGGCTTGGACTCCGTGGGCGGGGCGCCTATGTCGCGGATGTAGGGCTTTTCGAGGAGCGCATCATGCCGAATATTGTCGATCCTGTCGTTATTGTCGGCTTTGCGCGGACGCCGATGGGCGGGTTTCAGGGGGCGTTGGCGGGGGTGAGCGCGACCGTGCTGGGCGCCGTGGCGGTGAAGGCCGCGGTGGCGCGATCGGGGGTGGATGCGGCGAAGGTCGAGCAGATTTTCATGGGGTGCGTGTTGCCGGCAGGGCTGGGACAGGCGCCGGCGCGGCAGGCGGCATTGGGCGCGGGGCTGCCATTGTCGGTGGAGGCCACCACGGTCAACAAGATGTGCGGTTCGGGGATGCAGGCGACGATCATGGCGCATGATGCGTTGGTGGCGGGCAGTGCCGAGGTGATCGTGGCTGGCGGCATGGAGAGCATGTCGAATGCGCCGTATCTGTTGATGAAGCACCGGGTGGGGGCGCGGATCGGCCATGATGTGGTGAAGGATTCGATGTATTTGGACGGGTTGGAAGATGCCTATGATCCGGGGCGGTTGATGGGGTCTTTTGCCGAAGAATCGGCGCGGGATTACCAGTTCACACGGGCGGCGCAGGATGAATATGCGCTGGAGAGTTTGCGGCGGGCGAGTGCGGCGATTGCATCGGGGGCGTTTGACGATGAAGTGACGCCGGTAACGGTTTCGGGGCGTGGCGGCGACGTGGTTGTTGCGGTGGACGAGCAGCCGGGGAAGGCCCGGCCAGACAAGATTCCGGGATTGAAGCCGGCGTTTGCCAAGGATGGGACGATTACGGCGGCAAATGCATCGTCGATTTCGGATGGGGCGGCGGCGTTGGTGCTGACGCGCGGGTCGGTGGCGGCGCGTGACGGTTTGACAGTTCGTGCACGAATTGTCAGTCATGCAGCGCATGCGCATGAGCCAGGGAAATTCACGACGGCGCCGGTGCCGGCGATTCAGAAGGTGCTGGCCAGGGCGGGATGGGCCGTGGGCGATGTCGATTTGTTCGAGGTGAATGAGGCGTTTGCGTGTGTGGCGATGATCGCGATGCATGATTTGGGGATTTCGCGCGACCGGGTGAACGTGCATGGCGGCGCGACGGCGCTGGGGCATCCGATCGGGGCATC
>JANPEP010000044.1:0-6656 GCA_031422995.1 Polymorphobacter sp.
CCATCGAACGCGCGCTGTTGGTGGTCATTGCCGTCATGACCCTTGCCGCTGCCGGCATCGAGATCCAGCGCGTCGTCATGGCCCGCTCGGTCAATCTCGCCGATATCCTGCTGATGTTCCTCTACACCGAAGTCATCGGCATGATCGCAGTGTTCTATGGTGGCCGCGAATCGCCCTTCGTCTATCCCATCTTCATCGCAATCACTGCGCTCGCCCGCCTCATCGTCCTCCAGGGCAAGACCATGGCGCCCGAAAACATCGTCTTCGAAGCCGGCGCCATCTTGCTCCTCGCCTTTGCCGCCATCGTCATCGCCCGCACGTCGCGATCCTGAATCTCTGACCCCGTACTTGCCTCTCAATCGCAGTCTGATAGGGAAGACAGCGAATATCCTGCCTGTCGATACTTGGGAGTAACATCCATGAAGACCTTGCAATTCGCCGCCATCCCGGTCGCTGCCTTGCTGGCACTCACCGCCTGCTCCAACAACATCTATGCCGATGTCACCCGCTTCCATTCAAACCAGCCCATCAGCCGCGGCACGCTCGCCATTGTCGCCGCCGATCCTTCGGTCGGCGCCAGCCTTGAATTCCGCACCCATGCCGAAACCGTCGCGGTTCAAATGCGCCGCCTCGGCTACTCCACCGGCCTCCCGGCATCACAGGCCGAATTCATCGCCACTGTCGATATCACCCAGGCCGATGCCCAGGGCAATGTCACCCGCCCGGGCGTGACCGTCGGTGGCGGCGTCGGCGTGCCCATCGGCAACAATGCCGGCCTTGGTGCCAATGTCGCCGTTCCTGTGGGTGGCAGCCGCCGCAACCCGGCACTGCGCACCACCACGCTGGCGGTGCAGATTCAACGCCGCGCAGATCGCGCCCAGATATGGGAAGGCCGCGCCACCAAGCAGGTCGCCGCCAATGAAGACATCGCCCAGGCCACCAACGCCGTCCCGGCGCTGTCCGAAGCACTGTTCCGCGAATTCCCCGGCACCCCTGGCGTCACCGCCCGCGTCCGGCTCTGATCCTTCGGCGGGTGCCCCACAAGGCACCCGCCACCCCATCAGCAGGAGCACAAACTTGATCCGCGCACTCGCGCTCGCCCTGCTGCTCGCCGCCCCCGCCGCGGCCCGCGCCCCCAGCCTCGTCCCCGCCGATGCCCCCGAACTCGCCGCCCCCGGCCCCAGCCCGGTCGGCGTCCGCGAGCTGAAATTCACCGCCGCCCCCGGGCGCACCCTCGGCCTCACGTTGTTCTACCCCGCCGCCACCGCCGGCACCCCCACCAGCTACCTGCACACCACCGCCAACCCACCCCCCGGCTTCCCCGCGACCCTCGTGTTCGAAGCCATCGCCAGCGCCGATGCCGCCCCCGCGACCGGGCCTCGGTTGCCGCTCATCATCCTCAGCCACGGCGGCAACCGCTGGTCCACCCATATGTCCGGCATCGCCGAAAACCTCGCGTCAAAGGGCTATGTCGTCGCCAGCATCGATCATGACGACAAAGGCTGGATGAACCCCGCCACGCTCCCCATGGCCTTCGCCACCGCCTTTATCCGCCGCAGCCAGGATCAACGCGCCGCCATCACCCATCTCACTGATTTCGCAACGACCAAAGACCCTCTCGCCGCCCGCATAAACGCCGGCAACATCGCGATCATCGGCTATTCCATGGGCGGTTTCGGCGCCCTCGCCACCGGCGGCGCCGGCCATGCCCGGCAAAGCCCTGTGCTGTCACAAATCCCCGGCAACCCGATGGACTCCGTCCTCGAAGGCGCGAAACCCGCCCCCGGCGTCCGCGCCCTCGTCCTCATCGCCCCCTGGGGCGGCGAACCAAAGGTCCGCTCCTTCACCCCCACCGCGCTCGCCAGCCTCAAAATGCCAACCCTGTGGATCATGGGGGACCAAGACGACATTGCCGGCGCGCAAGGCATCCAATGGCTTCACGATCAAGCCACATCCAGCGATCGCCGAATGCTCATCTTCGCCAACGCCCGTCACAACCTCGGCGGCAACCCACCCCCGGCCAGCGCCCCCGACACCCATCGCCTCCGCGACGCCATCGACGAACCCGTCTGGCGCAAGGACATGGCCGACGCAATCATCTACCGCACCCTCACCGCCTTCCTCGATCTCACCCTCAAGAACGACGCCGCCAAGGCCGAGTTCCTCGATCCCAAGGACGGCAATCTCAAAGGCTTCCAACCCCGCTGGCAATTGGGCTTGAAGGCCACGCATTCTACCCCTCTCCCTTGACGGGAGAGGCGACTCGCCCCCTTTTGGGCGAGCGGGTGAGGGTGGCTCTTCCTCCAGAAACCGAAGTACCCCCCCTACCACTCCAGACAAATCTTCCCGAAATGCGTCGCCGAAGCCTGGTGCCGAAACGCCTCGCCAATCCCCTCCAGCCCAAACCGCGAATCAATCACCGGCCGTATCCCATTCACCTCGATCGCCCGGATCATCGCCACCTGCTGCTCGCGGCTCCCCACCGTCAGGCCGTTCACCCGCACATTCCCCGCCATGATCGCCGCGGTCGCCACCGGCCCGGCAAACCCCGCCAACACGCCGATCATGGCGATATTCCCGCACAACCGCGTCGCCGCGATCGATTGCGCCAACGTCCCCGCCCCACCAATCTCGACGACATGGTCAACCCCGCGCCCACCGGTCAACGCCCGCGCCGTCGTCCCCCAGGCTTCATCCGCCTTGTAATTGATCAGATGGTCGGCTCCCAACGCCCCCAACCGCTCCAGCTTGGCATCCGACGACGACGTCGCGATCACCGTCGCCCCGCACGCCTTGGCAAACTGCAACGCAAAGATCGAAACCCCGCCCGTCCCCTGCACCAGCACCGTCTCACCCGGCAACAGCGACGCTTCCACAAACAATGCCCGCCACGCCGTCAACGCCGCACAGGTCAATGTCGCTGCCTCAGCGTGCGAATATCCCTTCGGCGCCCGTGTAAACGCCGTCGCCGGCGCCACCACTTCTTCCCGGGCATAGCCGTCATTGCGATCCCCCGGCACCTCGGCCAGCGCCTCCAACGTCGGCAACCCTGCCAGCCAGCGCGGAAAGAACGTGCTGACCACATGGTCGCCAGGCGCAAACTCGCTCACCCCCGCACCCACCGCCACCACGACGCCTGCCCCATCCGACATCGGAATGCGCCCATCCGGCGTCGGAATCCCCCCCAAAACCACGATATAATCATGATAATTCAGCGAACTCGCGTGCAACCGCACATGAATATCCCCCGGCCCCAACGCCGCCAGCCCGACCTCCCCCACATGCAAGCCATCGATCCCGCCGCCTGCCTTCAATCGCATCGCCCGCATCGTCGTTCCCCTTACACTGTATGTAGAGCCTCCGGCGGGCAGGGCCGGCGGCCCTGCACCCGAATCCTTGGTTGTATCATCTACGCCGCAAGCGGTCCCAGCCAATGAAATGGGGTCTGGGGCCTGCGGCCCCAGCCGCCGGAGGCATCAGACACTCAATACGATCTTCCCCACATGCGTCCCCGCCTCCATCCGCCGGTGCGCATCGGCCGCCTGCGCCAACGGAAACACCATGTCGGTCACCGGATGCAGCCGGCCATTCTCGAACTCCGGCCACACCGCACCTTCCAGAACCTCGGCAATCGCCGTCTTGAACGCAACGGATCGCGGCCGCAGCATCGATCCCGTCAACGTCAGCCGCTTGCGCATCACCGACGTCAGGTCCAGCTCCCCCTTCGCCCCACGCTGGAACGCGATCGAAACATGCCGACCGTCCTCCGCCAGGCACTGCAGATTGCGCGCCACATAATCCCCGCCCACCATGTCGAGAACCACATCGACGCCGCGCTTCTCGGTAATCCGCGCCACTTCCGCCACGAAATCCTGCGCCTTGTAATCAATGGCATGGCTCGCACCCACCGCCAGCGCCGCCACACACTTCTCGGCGCTCCCGGCGGTCACGATCACCTTCAACCCCAGCACCAGCCCCAGCTGGATCGCCGTCACCCCGATGCCGCTGGTGCCGCCATGCACCAGCATCGTCTCGCCATAACGCGCATGGCCGCGATCGACGACATTCGACCACACGGTGAACCAGGTCTCGGGCAACCCCGCCGCATCGGTCATCGCCATGCCCACCGGCACCGGCAGACACTGCCCCGCCGGCGCCGTGCAATATTCGGCATAGCCACCACCCGCCACCAACGCACACACCGCGTCGCCCACCCGCCAGCGCGTCACATCATCGGCCACCGCCACGATCGTCCCGGCAATCTCCAGCCCCGGCACCGTCGGCGTCCCCGGCGGCATCGGATACAGGCCCAGCCGCTGCAACACATCGGGCCGGTTCACCCCGGCGGCAGCCACCTTCACCAGCACCTCGCCCGGGCCCGGCACCGGCACCGGCCGCACCACCGGCACAAGCACTTCGGAACCACCCGGCGCTGCGGGATCGATTGCGGTCATGGTGGCGGGGATTGTCATGCGGCCAACCATGACGCGCCAGACGAATGCGTCAATCCTTTCAGACCCAGCGTTCTGCCGTTGACAGCATCGCGCCCATCCTGTCGGGTTGTTAGCGACCATCGATGGAGTTGGGCATGGGGATAGTCTGGTTATTGGCGGCGCAGGTCGCGGCAGTCGCGAGCAGCGGCCCAATGCCGATTGTCGTGGGCAACGCCCCGATTTGCCCGCAACTGGCCAAGCAATTGCCTATCGAGCCACCAGGCAAAACCCAGAAAGCCTGGCGCCTCGACACGCGCAGCGGTCTGAAGGGTTGGTTTTCAGGCAGCGCCATCACATTCGGAACGCAACCCGCCGATCCCAATGATGTAAAGTCTTGGCAGCGCGCGAACGATATGTGCGTACTCTCGGCCAAGGGAGGCGAATGTCGGCTGGAGGGTCCGGTGCAATTCATCGTTCGGTTTGATGACAAGGATCTTGGCTGGCAGTTCGATAAAGGTGCGCGAGCAGTTTTCCGCGTTCAAGGAACGGTGCTGGAATGCGAGGAGTTGGAAGCTGTTGCCGGCAATGGGGCAAGTGTAGATGTTCGATGAACCCGATCTCCCGCGCCGCAAATCCGAACTCCTGGCGGACCTCGCCCGCGAGGACCTCGACAAGCTGTCGATCGCCGAACTCGACACCCGCATCGACACCCTGACCGCCGAACTGCTGCGCACCCGCGAGAAACGCCAGGGTGCCGCAACTTTCCGCGCCGCCGCCGACAGCCTGTTCAAGAAATGACCCAGCAAGCATCCTTGGGCACCCACGGCCACACCGCCGATCCCCGCAACGACACCATCCTCATCAACATCAACGGCACTCTCAAACCCCGCGCCGAAGCCATGGTCAGCGTCTTTGATTCGGGCTTCATGCTTGGCGATGGCGTCTGGGAGGGCCTGCGCGTCCACAACCAGAAAATAGCATTTCTGGATCAGCACCTCGATCGCCTGTGGGAAGGCGCCAAGGCCATCGCGATGGACATCGGCATCACCCGCGCCGAACTCACCGCCCGCCTTCACGCCACCATCGCCGCCAACGCCATGCAGGCCTGCCACATCCGCCTCATGGTCACCCGCGGGCTGCGCTCGACCCCCTATCAGGACCCGCGCGTCATCGTCTCGCCGGCCACCATCGTCATCATCGCCGAGCACAAGGACCCACTGCCGGCCACGGTCATCAACGGCATAACCCTGTTCACCGTCCACGTCCGCCGCGGCTTCCCCGATGTCCAGGACCCCAAGCTGAACAGCCATTCCAAGCTTAACTGCATCACCGCCTGCATCCAGGCCACCGAGGCTGGCGCCGACGAAGCCCTGATGCTCGATCCCCACGGCTTCGTCGCCACCTGCAACTCCACCCACTTCTTCATCGTCCGAAAAGGCGAGGTCTGGACGTCCACTGGCGACTATTGCCTCGCCGGCATCACCCGCGCCAACGTCATCGCCCTGTGCAAGGCCAACGCCATCCCGGTCCACGAGAAAAATTTCTCGCTCACCGAAGTCTATGGCGCCGATGAAGCCTTTGTCACCGGCACCTTCGCCGGCGTCGTCCCCGTCCGCAGCATCGACGGCCGCAAGCTCACCGACGGTCGCGGCCCGATGGTCGAACGCCTGCAATCGCTCTACCGCGACCTCATCGCCGACGAGACTGCTCCGTGACGATCCGAATTGCCATGTGGTCCGGTCCCCGCAACCTCTCCACCGCCATGATGCGCAGCTTCGGCGCCCGCCCCGATACCATCGTCTCCGACGAACCCTTCTACGGCGCCTATCTCAAGCACACCGCCGCCGACCAACCGATGAAGGACGCGGTCATCGCCTCGATGGACTGCGACTGGCACAGCGTCGCCCAAGCCCTCTCCGGCCCCGCCCTAACCCCGATCTGGTATCAAAAACACATGGCCCACCACATGGTCGGCCCCATCGGCCCCGCCGATCTGCGCGGTTTCATCCACGCCTTCCTCATCCGCACCCCCGATCGCGTCATCAACAGTTATGCCGCCAAGCGCATCACCGTCACCGCGGACGATCTCGGCTACGCCCGCCAGCGCGACTGGTTCGATCGGGAGGCCGACCGCCGCGGCCACGCCCCGCCCGTCATCGACTCCGCCGACGTCCTCGCCGACCCCGCCGTCCTCCTTGCCAAACTCTGCACCGCGCTCGGCAT
>JANPEP010000045.1:0-1686 GCA_031422995.1 Polymorphobacter sp.
TCCACCCCCGCCCGGTCCGTCACCGTCACCGTCCCCGGCAAGGACACCCGCCCTGCATCATGCCGCCCCAGATCGAGCAGCATCAGATGCTCGGCCTGCTCCTTGGCATCGGCCAGTAACGATGCCTTGTTCGCCGCATCCTCCACGGCGTCCTTGCCCCGCGGCCGCGTCCCCGCGATCGGCCGCACCGTCACATCGCCATCGCGCACCCGCACCAGAATCTCAGGGGACGACCCCACCAGCGCAAACCCCGGCAGATCGAGGAAATACAGGAACGGCGAAGGATTTATCCGCCGCAGCGCCCGATACAAGTCAATCGGCGGCAACGGAAATTCCACGCTGAACCGCTGCGCCAGCACCACCTGAAAGACGTCGCCGGCAAGGATATAGTCCTTCGCCCGCGCCACCATCGCCGCATATTGCGCCGCCCTAATCAACGCCACCGGCGTCCCGTCGGGCAAATCCACCGCCACCGCCGCGCGCGCCGGCAACGGCTGCGCCAGCCGCGCCTGTGCCGTCTCGATGCGCTCCACGGCCGCCTCATATGCACCAGCCGCAGCCGCGAACACCGGCGCCACCAGGAACAGCTCATCCTTCAACCGGTCGAACACCAAGATCAGCGTCGGCCGCACGAACACCATATCGGGCAAGCCCAATACCGACGCCGCATTCGCCTGCACGCTGGGCTCCACCAGCCGCACCGCCTCATAGCCCATATAGCCCACAAGGCACGCCAGCGCCGGAGGCAGTTCCGGCGGCACTTCCGCCCGTGCCTCCGCCACCAGGCCACGCAACGCCGCCAGCGCACCCCCCGCCACCGGCACAAACGCCGCGCGGTCGGTCCGCCACTCCCGATTGATCTCCGATGTGTCGCCGCTCGCCCGCCACACCAGGTCGGGGTCCAGCCCCAACAGCGAGTATCGCCCGCGCACCTGGCCACCTTCGACCGATTCCAGCAGGAAACTCCCGCTCTCCGCCGCGCCCAGCTTCAGCATCGCCGAAACCGGAGTCTCGGTATCGGCGACCACCCGTGTCCACACCAGCTGCGCGCGACCGTCCGCCAGCCCGGCGGCAAACGCCTCGCGCTCCGGCGAAATCTGGCCAAACCCCATCAAGCTACTCGGCCGCATCCTGGCCGGTCATCCGCCGCGTCACCGCAGCGATGGTCGCATCGTTGCGCGTCGTACCCACCGCCCGCTGCGCCGCCCCGGCAAAGGCCGCGGCAAACTCCTCGGGCAAGGCCCCGGCAATCTCCTGCCGTCCGGCTGCGACTAGCCCCGGCACCGCCTTGATGTCACCGGGCTCGATCTTGGCAACGTGGATCAGCACCCAGCCTTGCGGGCTGGGCAACACCCGCACCGTGCCCTCCTGCGTCGCCAGGAATGCCTGCACCACCGGCGGCACATTCGGCTGGCGGGACACATCGATCCGCCGGCCGGCCAGCGGTTGCGGTGCTGCCAGCCCTTGCGCCGCGACTGCCGCTGCAAAATCGCCATTCTTCTTCGTCGCCGCCACGATCGTATCGGCCTTTACCCGCGCCGCCTGCATCGCCTTGTCGCGCGCCGCAGCCTCGGTCACAACGGCCTTGATCTCGGCCAACGGTTGCGGCGCCATCGGCAACACCTGCATGGTCTCGATCACCACCAGTCTGCCGCCGCCCAGATCTTCCACCGCCGCGCCATCGCC
>JANPEP010000046.1:0-20225 GCA_031422995.1 Polymorphobacter sp.
GGCGGCGGACTCCTCCGCGCCGCCCTCACGCCATCCGCCGCTGGCCCCAAGGTCACGCGCACGGCCCCCTTCGCCACCCCCTGGCGCACCCTCCAGATATCCGACGATGCTCCCGGCCTGGCGAACTCCAATCTTATCCTCAACCTCAACGAACCCAACAAATTGGGCGATGTCTCCTGGGTCAAACCCTGCCGCTACGTCGGCATCTGGTGGGGCATGCACCTCGGCATCCAAACCTGGGCATCCGGCCCCAAACACGGCGCCACCACCGCCAATGCCTTGAAAATGATCGACTTCGCTGCCGACAACGGCTTTTGCGGCGTCCTCATCGAAGGCTGGAACCAGGGCTGGGACGGTGACTGGTTCGCCAATGGCGAAAGCTTCAGCTTCACAAAGCCCTACCCCGATTTCGACCTCCCCAAAATCGCCGCCCACGCCCGCCAACGCGGCGTCAAAATCATCGGCCACCACGAAACCTCCGGCAACATCGCGCACTATGAATCCCAACTCGCCGCTGGCCTCGATCTCTACCAACGCCTTGGAATCACATCGGTAAAAACCGGCTATGTCGCCGATGCGGGTGGCCTGAAGGTCCGCAACCCAGATGGAACCATCGCCTTCGAATGGCACGAAGGCCAGGCCAGCGCCCGCCACCACCTCAAGGTCGTCACCGAAGCCGCCAAACGCCACATCGCCATCAACGCCCATGAACCGATCAAGGACACCGGCCTGCGCCGCACCTACCCCAATTGGGTCAGCCGCGAAGGCGCCCGCGGCATGGAGTATAACGCTTGGGGCAACCCCGGGAACGGCCCCGAACACGAGGCAACCTTGGCCTTCACCCGCATGCTCGCCGGCCCGATGGACTATACCCCCGGCATCGTCAGCCTCACTGGCAAGGACGGTCAACGCATCCCCTCCACCCTCGCCAAGCAACTGGCATTGTACATCATTCTCTACAGCCCGCTCCAAATGGCTGCCGACCTCCCCGAAAACTACGCCAAATCCCCCGAAGCCTTCCGCTTCATCAAGGCAGTCCCTGTCGACTGGCAGGATTCCATCACCCTCGCCGGCGAAATGGGCAAATTCGCCGTCACCGCCCGCCAGGACCGCGCCTCCGAAAACTGGTTCCTCGGCGCCGCCGGTGGCACTGGCCCCCGAAACATCGACGTGCCGCTTACCTTCCTCACCCCCGGCCGCCGCTACACCGCCGAAATCTGGCGCGATGGTCCCGCCGCCGACTGGCAAACCGCCCCCTTCGACATGGTCACCGAACAACGCACCGTCACCAGCGCCGATCGCCTCGCCATGCGCCTCGCTGCCGGCGGCGGTGCTGCGGTCCGTTTTGTCCCCGAATCCATAGGCAAATGATTGCCGTCGCCGCGGCCTTCCTGTTTAAGTCCCCGCCATGAACGATCCCTGCACCCATCTGCTTCTGTTCGGCGCCACCGGCGACCTGTCCAAACGTATGCTTCTGCCATCGCTGTTCGGCCTCGATGCCGATGGCCTGCTGCCCGATTGCCTGCGCATCATCGCCACCGCCCGCAGCACCCATGACACCGCCGAATTCACCGCGCTCGCCGCCGCCGCGCTCGAAGAATTCGTCGAAGCCGATCGGCGCAACCCCGCCCAAATCGCCCGTTTCCTCGCTCGCCTCACCTATGTGCCATTGGATGCCACCAGCCCCGCAGGCTTCACCGCCCTCGCCCAGGCTGTCGGCGATCCCGCCCATCTCGCCATCTTCCTGTCCACCGCGCCCAGCCTGTTCGGCCCCACCATTGCCGGCCTGGCATCCGCTGGCCTCGCCGGCCCCGGCGTCCGTCTCGCGCTCGAAAAACCGCTCGGCTCCGATCTCGCCAGCAGCCGCCTCATCAACGATGCCGTTGCCGCCGCCTACCCCGAAGACCGCACCTTCCGCATCGATCACTACCTCGGCAAGGAAACCGTTCAGAACCTCCTCGCCCTGCGCTTTGGCAACACCCTGTTCGAGCCATTGTGGAACGCCGCCGGCATCGATCATGTCCAGATCACCATCGCTGAAACCGTCGGTCTCGAATCCCGCGCCGGCTATTATGATGGCATGGGGGCGCTCCGCGACATGGTGCAGAACCACATGCTGCAACTCCTCGCCCTTGTCGCCATGGAGCCGCCCGCCCGCTTCGACCCCACCAGCGTCCGCGATGAAAAGGTCAAGGTCCTGCGCTCCTTGCGCCGCATTGATCGCAGCAGCGTCGAGGCCTGCACTGTCCGCGGCCAATACACCTCCGGCGCCATCACCGGCCAACCGGTGAAAGGCTATGCCGACGAGCTCGGCACCACATCCCAAACCGAAACCTTCGTCGCCATAAAGGCCCATGTCGACAATTGGCGCTGGCAGGGCGTGCCCTTCTACCTGCGCACCGGCAAGCGTCTCCCTGAACGCATGAGCGAGATCATCGTCCAGTTCAAACCCGTCCCCCATTCGATGTTCGGTGATGCCCCGCTACAAGCCAACAAGCTGGTCATCAGCCTGCAACCCGATGAAAACATCGGCCTGTCGATGATGGCCAAGGCCCCCGGCCTCGATCGCGACGGCCTCAAGCTCCGCTCCGTCCCGCTCGACATCGGCATGGCCAACGCCTTCGCCGATGTCCGCCGCCGCATCGCCTATGAACGCCTGTTGCTCGATCTCGTCGAAGGCAAGCAAACCCTGTTCGTGCGCCGCGACGAAGTCGAGGCACAATGGACCTGGATCGATGCCATCCGCGCCGGCTGGGCCGCCACCGCCATGCCACCCAAACCCTATGGCGCCGGCAATTGGGGCCCCAACGCCGCCATTGCCCTCACCGAACGCGACGGCGTCTCCTGGCATGACTGACACTCTGACGGAAATTGTCACGGCTGATATCGGCGGCACGCACGCCCGTTTCGCCCTGGCGCAGATCGCCAACGGCCGCGTCACGCACCTCGGCCCCGAAACCGTCATTCGCGCCGCCGATCACGCCAGCCTGCAAACCGCCTGGGAAGCCTTTGCCCGCGCCAGTGACCGCCCATTGCCGCGCGCCGCCGGCATCGCGGTCGCCACCCCCGTTTCCGGGGATGTACTCAAGATGACCAACAACCCCTGGATCATCCGCCCGGCGCTGATCCCGGAGAAACTCGGCCTAGACAGCTTCAATCTCGTCAATGACTTCGAAGCCATCGCTCATGCGGTTGCACAGCTCAACCGCACCGATCCCGGGCCGCACTTTCGTCACCTTTGCGGCCCCGAAGCGCCATTGCCTACCACCGGCGTCATCACCATCATCGGCCCCGGCACCGGCATGGGCGTCGCCCAACTCCACTGCACCCCCACTGGCTATCACGTCATCGCCACCGAAGGCGGCCACATCGATTTCGCCCCGCTCGACAGCATCGAGGACGCCCTTCTCAAACACCTGCGCCAACGCCACAACCGCGTCTCCGCCGAACGCATCGTCTCCGGCCCCGGCCTCGTCGCCATCCACGAAGTCCTCGCCGCCATCGAAGGCCGTGCCCTTCTCGCCATCGACGACAAATCGCTCTGGGCCGCCGCCCTCGCCGGCACCGACAGCCTCGCCGCCGCCGCCCTTGATCGCTTCTGCCTCGCGCTCGGCAGCTTCGCCGGCGACATAGCGCTCGCCCAGGGCGCCTCCGGCGTCGTCATCGCCGGCGGCGTCGGCGCCCGCATCGCCGACACCCTCGCCACCTCGGGCTTTCGCCAGCGCTTCGTTGCCAAGGGCCGCTTCGAAGCCATGATGGACCGCATGCCCGTCAAACTCATCACCCATCCGCAACCGGGCCTCTACGGCGCCGCCGCCGCCTTCGCCCAGGGAAACCCGTCATGACCGAAATCGATCGCCTCATGCACGTCGCGCCAGTCATCCCGGTGCTCGTCGTCGATAATGTTGCCGATGCGCAGCCCCTCGCAAGGGCACTTGTCGCCGGCGGCTTGCCACTCCTCGAAGTCACGCTGCGCACCCCCGCCGCGCTCGAAGTCATCGCCGAAATGGCGAAAGTCCCCGGCGCCATCGTCGGTGCCGGCACTGTCCTCAACCCTGCCGATCTCGCGGCCGCCATCACCGCCGGCGCCCGTTTCATCGTCGCCCCCGGCCTCACCGAACCGCTCGCCGAAGCCGCGATCGAAGCCCGCATCCCCTTCCTCCCCGGCATCGCCAACGCCGGCGACATCATGCGCGGCCTCGATCATGGCCTCACCCGCTTCAAATTCTTCCCCGCCGTCGCCAGCGGCGGCCTGCCAACGCTAAAGGCCCTCGCCGCGCCCTTCGCCGACGCGCGCTTCTGTCCCACCGGCGGCATCACTCGTGCCACCGCACCCGAATGGCTGAACGAGGATTTTGTCACCTGCGTCGGTGGATCCTGGCTCTACACGCGCGGCGAAACGGATTTTGTCGCCATCGAAACCCGCGCCCGCGCCGCCGCCGCTCTGCGCGCCTGAACCGTCAGGCCTCCTGCCCGCCAACCCGCCACCGCGACAACATCAAGACCACCACGGCAAACCCCGCCGGTGCAACCGCCCAGGCCGATTTCTGCACCATCAATGTCGCCGTTCCCGACCAGGCTCCGGCCATCGCATATTCCGCCACCGCCAGCAGAATCGATGATTTCTGTCGAAACCGGAACGCCTTGCGGTGCTGCGGCGTCCCGATCCAGCCCTGTTGCGCCGCTGCCGTAACGGCCGCAACCACCGAAAGAATTGCCGAAACCAACCCCGCCCAGGCATCGAACGACACGATTATCATCACCGGCACCACCACGATGATCAACGGCGGCAAACACGCTGCCAGCAATTTCGTCCGGCCGACCACACGCGCCGAAACCGGCGCCGCGGCAATCAGGTCGGGCGCATCCTCGCCGCAAATCGTCAACCACCCCAGGCTCGATGCCAGCAATCCACAAAACAGCACGCACGCCGCCGCCAACCGCGCCGCCGAAACGCTGCCGCCGGCAAATATCAGCCCGAATGCCGGAATCATGTACGCCAGCTGCAACGCCACCACCGAAGTCAATTCCGGGTCACGCCACAACAGTCGCAATTCCTTGGTCAGCAACATCCGCACCAGCCCGCTGCGGAACCCGCGCACACGCCCCGTGCTCACCGCGTGTACCGCCGCCACCGGCGCTGCCTCTGCCAGCGTCCGCGCGGCCAGCCGTGCCGATGCTACCGCGCACAGCAATGCCACGGTCATCATCGCTGCCAACGGCAATATCTCGCCAAAAACCGCCCGCGCCGGCCAATCCAGCGGCGCCGGGGGTCGCCCGTCCAACCGGGCCATCACGGCGGCAAAAAACCCCGGCGCGAAATTCGGCGCTTGCCCCAATATGGCAACACAGGCGGCAAACAACCCGCCGCCCACCTGAATCACCGTCCGTGCCCGGCGCGCCCCGATCGCCCGGAACAAGCCGCTGGCGATCACAAACGCCAGCGACGTCGCGATGATGGCCGTGATGATCAACATCGCCACTCCGCCCAGCCAGCCGGCATGGCCCATCAGCGCGGACGACAGGAAAAACGGCGCCGTGACGATCATCAACGGCATCGCCACTGCGGCGTGTACCGCCACCGATTTCGCCGCCAGCACCCGCGCCGGCGGAATCGGCGCCGCCAACAACAAATCCAGGTCGCCGCGATCATGGAAACTGCGCAACACATACACACACGCGCCTGAAAGCATCAGCAGCAGCAACCCGGCATATGTCGCCGATATCACGCCAAACACCTGCACCGGCACATCCGCCGCATCACGCACCCGCAAGGCCAGGCCAACCCCCAGAACCGCCGGCACCAGCATCAGCACCGCCAAAACCAGCATCCGCCCAATTCGCCCGGCCCGGCTGCGATCGCGGATCGCCAACCGCAATTCGTGCCGCACCAGCCACGGCAGTCCGCCCGGCTGCATCGCCACTGCCGTCATTCCGCGCTTGCCAGCGCCAGAAACATCTCCTCCAGCGTCGCATCGCCGGCGCCGGTTTGTCCCGCATCATTGGCGTCGCGCAACTCTGCCAACGTGCCCTGTGCCACCAGCCGGCCACCCCGAATAATGCCGATACGATCCGCCAACCGCTCGGCAACTTCCAGGATATGCGTCGTCAGGATAACCGTGGCCCCCGCCGCCACCCGCGCCGCCAACAGGTTCTTCACTTGCCGCGATGCCCCGGCATCCAGCCCGGTCAACGGCTCGTCCAGGATCAACAGCCGCGGTTCATGGATCAAGGCGCCGGCCAGCGCGACTTTCTGTTTCATGCCGCGCGAAAACGTCTCGCACCGCGCATCGCGCTGTTCCCACAAATCCAGCCAGCGCAGCAGCTCTTCCGCTCGCGCCATCGCCGCTGCCGGGTCCACACTCCATAATCCGGCAACAAATTCCAGATATTCGAGCGGGTTCAGCTTGTCATAAAGCAACGGCTCATCGGGTAACCAGGCGATGATCCGCTTGGCGGCAATGGGGTCGGCCAACGCATCGATGCCAAACACCTTGATGCCGCCCGCGTCCGGCCGCTGCAACCCCGCCACCATCCGCAACGTCGTTGTCTTGCCGGCGCCATTGGGCCCCAGCAACGCATACAACTCGCCGGCGCGTACCGTCAGGTCCAGATCGTCAACCGCCACCTTGGCAAACGTCTTGCGCAATCCGGTCAATTCAAGCGCCAGGTCCGTCATGTTGCTCCACAAGCCATTGTTCCGCCTGTCTAGCGCGTCCCTCGGCCCCCCGCTACTGCCCCAAACCTTGCTCCATCCGTATTATTGCGCCAATACACGCCCAAACTGCAGGACACATCCATGCCCACCCTCGCCATCACCGGCCTCACCAAACGCTACGGCCTCAAATCGGTGCTGGCCGATGTCAGTCATGTTTTCACCCCCGGCCTCACGCTGCTCACCGGACCCAGCGGCGCCGGCAAATCGACGCTGCTGCGCTTGCTCGCCACGGCGGAAAAGCCCGGCAAGGGCAGCATCGCCTGGGATGGCGCCCCGCTCCCCGGCGCCCGCCCCGCCCTGCGACGCGCCCTCGGCTATGCCCCGCAAGCTGTCGATCTGCCCGAAGACCTGACGGCCCGCGAATTCGCCCTCCACATCGCTGCCCTCAAGGGTCTCGATCTCGCCGCGGCCGATGCGCAATTCGGTGCCATCACCGACGCCATCGGCCTTCATGCCGATATCAACAACCGCATCGCCAGTTTTTCGGGCGGCATGCGGCGCCGCCTCATCTTCGCCCAGGCCATGCTCGGCGCCCCGCAACTCCTCGCGCTCGATGAACCCACTGCCGAACTCGATGGCGAAACTGCCCGCAAACTCGGCGCCCTCATCCTCGAACGCGCCAAAACCGCCATCGTCATCATGACAACGCACCTGTCTGACGAACTCGCTCCCCATGCCGTCGCCGTCCTCCGCGTCGAATCCGGCCGGCTCACCCCGCAATGACCACCGCGATAATGCGCTCATCACTCACTACGTCGCTGCTGCGCTACAGCCGCAGCTGGGGCCTGTGGCTGCTCCTCCTCGTCGCCCCCATCGGCGCCCGGTACATGATCCCGCGTGGGGATGGCGGCGGCACCGTCATCGCCATCGGCAACCGCCTTCCCGAAATGACTGCGCCGTTCCTCGGCGTCTCCTTGGGCATTGTGGTTTCCACGCTGCTGCTGCCCATCGGCTGGATCTATTTGCGCTCCAACACCAACCGCAAGCAACCGTGGCAAGTCGAGGAGATTACCGCCGCCTCGCGCATCGCCATCGCGCTAGGTCGCTGGGCCGCCGACGCCGCAGTTCTCCTCACCATGCTCGCGGCGCTCACCATCGCCGGCTGGATCCTCGCCTTTGTCATCCCGCTCACCGGCCCGCGCAACTTGGCGCAACTCACCTTCGCCCTCTGGCTCGTCGCGGCCCCCGCCCTGTGTGGCCTCGCCGCGCTGCGCATCCTGTTCGATGCCTTGCCCTTCACCCGCGGCGGCTGGGGCGATTTCGGCTTCTTCGTGTTCTGGATGGGGTCGCTGATGACGCCGATGTTCGCGCAAGACCGCGAAGCCGGCGTCATCGCCAACATGTATGATTTTGCCGGCTTCATCCGGCCGCTGCAATATGGCGCCCCCGGCGGCACCGATGATTTCGCCATCGGCGGCGTTGAAAACCTCCTCCCCGGCCATGTCGCCCTCGATGTCATGGCTGGGCTACTGTCGCCCGGCTACATCGCCTCGCGCCTGCTCTGGGTGCTGGTCGCCATCACCGTCGCGGCGCTCGCCGGCGTGCTCTACACCCCGCACCGCGCCACCAATCGCGTCATCCTTCCCGGCCGCGTCTCCCGCTGGCTCAACGGCGGCGCACCACCGCCTGCCGCCACCGCCGCGCCCGCCGCTGGTCTTGTCTCCGCCCCCGCCCTCGGCCTCATCGCTGCCGAATTCCGCCTCATCGGTGCCGGCCGCCTGTTCAAGCTCCTTGCCGCCGCCGTCGCCATCGCTGCACTCACCCAGGATTTCCGCCACATCGCCAGCCCCGCCGCGCTGCTCCTCCTCATCTTCGCCCTCACCGCCCATGCCGGCCGCAGCGAAGCGCGCGGGCTGCTCGCGCTCACCCGCACCACCGCGCAATCGCCCTGGGCCCGCCGCGCCGCCTTCCTCATCGCCGGCACCGGCTGGTCGCTGTTGCTGGTCGCGCCGGCGCTGGTCGGCAACCAGCCGCTGGCCGTTCTCGCCACTGCCGCCGCCACCGGCGCCATCGCCTCGGGGCTCGCCATCGGCCTTGCGAGCATCAGCCGCTCGGCTTTCGCGCCGCGGCTTTTGTTGCTCATCCTCTGGTACGGCTATCTCTCGGCGGCCTGAATGCCCCAAAATAGCTGGTTGAAAACCACGGCGCCCCGGCGGATGGTGACACAAAGACTTCCAAGGGGACCGGTCATGCTCAAACCCGCATTGCTCATCGCTGCCATCGCCATCACGCCGGCAACAGCCCGCACCCTCAAAGTCAGCCCCGGTGCCAATGTGCAGGAAACCCTGCAAACTGCCCTGATCGAGGCAAAATCCGGCGATACCGTCCGCCTCGCCGCCGGCCGCTACATCCTCGCCGACGGCCTGTCATTGGATGTTCCCGGCGTCACCATCGCCGGCGCCGGTCCCCAAAAGACCATCCTCGATTTCACCGGCCAGAAAGGCGAAGGGGAGGGGGTGCTGATCACCTCCAACGATGTCATCATCCGCGACCTCGCCGTCGAAAATGCCAAGGGCAACGGCATCAAGTCCAAGGGCTCCGACGGCATCAGCTTCGTCAATTTGCGCGTCGAATGGACCGGCGGCCCCAAATCCACCAACGGCGCCTATGGTGTCTATCCCGTCTCCTCCAAGCACGTCCTCATCGACAAGGTGATGGTCAAGGGCGCGTCGGATGCCGGCATCTATGTCGGCCAATCGCAACAGATTGTTGTCCGCAACAGCCGCGCCACCGGCAATGTCGCCGGCATCGAGATCGAAAACAGCTACAATGCCGATGTTCACAACAATGTCGCCACCGGCAACACCGGCGGCATCCTGGTCTTCGACCTTCCCGACCTGCCACAACAGGGCGGCCACAGCATCCGGCTGTTCAAGAACCAGGTCACCGCCAACAACCACCCGAATTTCGCCGCCCCCGGCAACATCGTCGCCAGCGTGCCATCGGGAACCGGCATCATGGTCATGGCCAACCGCGACGTCCATGTCTTCAACAATGACATCAGGGACAATGGCGGCAACGCCGTCATGCTCGTCGCCTATCAACAGGCCTTCACCGACAAGGCTTACAACCCGCTGCCTCGTGCCATCGCCGTCCGCGGCAACCGCTATGCCGGCAACGGCAGCAAACCGGGTTTCCCCGGCGGTGCCCAGATCGCCGCCGCCGTCGGCGGCACCCTGCCGCCGATCATGTGGGACGGCATCACCAATTTCACCGTCCCCGGCGGCGGGGCAACAACCGCCGATGGCGGCATCTTCGTCAACGACGGCCCCATGCTCAACCTCAACCTCAAAACCCATGGCACCCCGGCCAGCGCTGCGCAGCCAACGGTCGGCACCGCCATGATGATGGCCACGCTCCCCGAACCCGCCACCGTCGTGCTGCCCGCCACACAGGAAGCCCGAGCCTCACGCAAGCTCGCCTCGCGATGAAGCGCCTTGCCGTCCTGCTACTCCTCGGCGCTGCGCCCGCACCGCAGGTCGCCTCCGACCTCCTGCAAGCCGAAACGCCGGCGCCTACCCTCGCCGCCTATGGCCTGTTCACCGATACCGCCGGCCGCACCCCTGCTCCCGGCGTGCGCCCCTACACCCTCAACACCCCGCTGTTCAGCGATTATGCCGAAAAATTCCGCTACGTCTGGATGCCCCCCGGCACCGCCGCCCGCTACACGCCTACCGGCGTCCTCGATTTCCCCATCGGCACCACGCTCGTCAAAACCTTCGCCTACCCCGCCGATTTCCGCGCGCCCGCAAACGACGTCCGCCTCATCGAAACCCGTCTCCTCGTCCGCCGCGCCTCCGGCTGGGTACCGCTCTCCTATGTCTGGAATGCCGCCCAGACCGAGGCTGTCCTCAAACGCGCCGGCACCCGCGTTCCCGTCACCTTCATCGACACAAACGGCCAATCCCGCGCCGTCGACTACGCCGTCCCCAACACCAACCAATGCAAGCAATGCCACCAGCAAGGCAGCGAAGCGACGCCCATCGGCCCCACCGCCGCCAACCTCAATGGCCCCCTCAATGGGCAAGGCGAAAACCAGCTCGCCTCCTGGACCGCTTCAGGACATCTCACCGGCCTCCCCGCCAATGCCCCTCGCCTGGCACGTTGGGACAATCCGTCCGAACCCGTCGCCGCCCGCGCCCGCGCCTATCTCGACGTCAATTGCGGCCATTGCCACAGCCGCGCCGGCTTCGCCTCAAATTCCGGCCTCTACCTGCAACATGACGAAACCAGCCCCGCCCATCAGGGCATCCTCAAACGCCCCGTCGCCGCTGGTCGCGGCTCCGGCGGCCGCCAATTCTCCATCGTTCCCGGCGATCCCGACTCCTCGATCCTGCTGCACCGCATGGAAGCCAGCGAACCCGGCGTCATGATGCCGCAATTCGGCCGAACCCTTGCCCATGCAGAAGGTATCGCACTGATCCGCCAATACATAGCCGGCATGCCCCCGACGCCGGGGTGAAAACCACCCCGGCGCCACCCCCCGCATCACCCGGTCTTGTCGAGCTTGCCTTCGGTCTCGGCAATCACCGATGGCAACACACCGCGCTTCTTCATCGTGGCGATCGACGATTTCAGCACCTTGATGGCACCCTTGTCGTCACCCGCCGCCGAAAGCGCCGTCGCCAGCGTATCGAGCGCATCGAAATAATCGATATGCCCCATAGTGGCCGCCGCCGCGTCCGGCTTGTCGACCAACGCCGCCATCTGCGCTGGCCTCGCCTCGTCGATCTTCGCTTTCGTCGCTTGCACCTTGGGCGTGTCACCACCCACCAACTGTTTGTAATCGCGCAGCAACGGCGTCGTCAGCGCCACTTCGGCGTGGGTTGCCGCCGGGTTCGCCGGCGCCTTCGCCACCACCTCGCGCAACGTGTCGGTGGCCTTGCCCAGTTCCGGTGCCCCGGCAAACGCCAGCACGCGCCCGACATCCTCGGTGAAATAATCCGGCGCCAGCTTGGTTTCCGCCACGCTCGCCGCCGGCATCACATGGATGCGCAACACGTTCGACACCAGGATTTCATTCCCCATGTCGATCGCCGCCTGGATCTGGTAAAATCCCGGCTCGTCGATCAACCAGCCCGATGTCGTCGCGCTGATCATGTGCTGGCCATAGATTGACGCGCCCGGCGCCAGCCCATCCCAATGGTTTTCATGGCATTGCGTGACAAACGGCTGCCACTGCCGCGCCGGCCCTTCGTTGCGCGCCACGAGCAGCGTGATGTGCCGCCCATCCTGCAACATGTCGGCCTCCACGGGTTGCAGCACGCCTGAAGTGTTCGTCAACTTCAGTTCGACCTTCACCGGCTCCAGGAACGCATATTGGTTGACCTCGCGATTGGGCCGGATCGCCAATGTCCAATTGCCCGATTGCATCGACGGCTTGGGCTCCTCGAAATTATGGTTTGCGAACCAGTTCGAATTGCCCATCTGCACAAACCGCCGCGGCGCGTGGCGCATGAACTGCAATTCCGTGTCGGTGAAGCGGAAACGGAAATCGGCAAAGAACGCCGCTTGCCCGCCGCTCACCCGGAACGGGTAATTCATGAAACTGCGCGATTCCGGTTCATTGGCGAGCGGGATCCACGGGTCCCCGGGCCCACCGGTCGCGATGCTCAACGCCTTTTGCCAGGCATGCGCCAAATTAAAGGCATGGCCCATCTCGTGCACCGCGGTCCAGAACACCATGCGTTGCCGCCACGCCGCCGGGTTGGCATCCCCCGCCGGCACATCCTGGATAAAGCTGTCGGTAAAGATCGCCGTGCCTTGCCGATGGTTGGGGCCAATGTCATCAAACATGATCCCGCCCAGCCCGCGCCCCTGGTCATGCTGGCGCGCAAACAACACCCACAGTGCCCAGTTCGGATTGTTGGCGAACCGCGACCAATGGGTGATCATCGCATTGTGCATCTCGCCGTCCGACCAGGTGCCATTGGCGCCGGCGCCCGCAACCGGGATTACCCCGCCATTGGGTGACGTCGTCACGTCAAACCCGGCCCGCTGATAGACGTTGGTGAACGACAATGTCTCGGCCGGCAGATCGGCAGGCCGGTTCGGGTGCGCCGCCGAATCCATGCTCGTCGTCGGCACATCGGCGTTGTCGACCTGATCGACCTCGAACTCCACCGCATCGAAATATTGCGACTCAAAGCTCAAGGCATAGGTCCGTGACGGGATGCCCGGCCCACTCAGCGTCAGTGTATAGGCGCCATAGCCACGCCTTGTTGTCCGCGTCGCTTCGAACGTCACCGTATCGCCCGGAATCAACGTGGCATCACCGTCACGATAGCTGATCGTCGCCTGCACCCGCCGGTGGAACAGCCCAAGGCACGTATCCGAAGTCACTTCGGCAATCACATGCGCACTGCTCCTCGGGAACCGCCGGTTGACCTCGATCGAGATGCGGTTCTGTGGGAAAAACCGGTCGACATCGACCCGGACCGTAATGAAGATCAAATTGATCGGCATGATCGGGCCCGGAATTGGCACGGGGAACAACGGGCCCGGCTGCGGCGGGGCCAGGGTCGGCCGCGAATAATACCGGTAACGCCCGCTCACCGGCCCGCAGAAATTGAACGGCTGCCAGGGGAAAGGCTGCGGGAAGGGAAACGGCTGCGGAAACGGCCGCGGCCCGGGCTCGGGAAATGGCAATGGAAATGGCCGCGGTGGCGGCAGAGGGTTGGGAAACGGGAATGGCCGGGGGTCCGGTCCATCCGGGTTCGGCATCATCGGACCGGCGCCAGCCCCCTGGGCATCGATGCGCCCATCGACGAAATCCGGGTGCTCGGTATCGGGCACCACCACCATATTCTCATCCGAACCCATGGATCCGGCGCCAGTTTTCTTCGGCATGACAATCTCCCGCTCTTGTGTGGAACAGTTGAAATTGCCCGGTGTGCGACACCCTTTTCTTGCTCTTACAGATAACCGGGGGACTCCTTCTTCGCTTCGACGTTGAGTTTCTGGTTCACCACATTGACCGCGATATGCGGACTGGCCTTGCTCACCTTGAAGCTGGCTTCGGCGCCCGTCGCCGGCATCGTGATCCGCACTGTCGTGCCATCGGCCAGCTCAAGTTTCTCGATATGCGCCAGCCCGGTCTGCACCCTGGTGCGGGCAACGAAATGCGCCGCCGCCTTGCCCGCAACCCGCACCTCGACGGCCTCGCCCGAAAACCCCTCCTGAAAATGCAGTTCGATATGCTCGGCCACAAGACATCACTCCGCAATCGCAGGTTAACTATTCGCTAATATATGTAAACGATCCATGGTTCGCCACAGTCCGACAGCAGCAACGCCAATTTCATGCAAAACACACGGCGAGCGAATCTCGGCTCCGCACCATGTTACATTATATCTTCCGGCATCAACTGTTTCCATTCGACCCTCCAAGGCCGGAACACCATGATGCGACTCGTTTTTATTTGTTCGATTAATTCTGCCCAATCGATGCCTGAGTCAATCCGGCCGGCGATTCCATGCGAGCGATTGACGCGTTATTGACGGCCAGGGGCCTCCGACATCCCGGATCATGTCCGTGGTGCCAAAGACCCTGCTTTCCCGCCTCAACCGATGACGATGCGCTCGTACCGGCTCAAATGATGGTCCACCGATCCGAACTGGCTCTCGATCATGGTCGATCGCTTGAAATAATGCCCCACCGACAGCTCGTTCGAAATGCCGATCCCGCCATGAATCTGCACGGCGTTCTGCCCGACAAACTTGCACGCCTTGCCGACCTTGGATTTCGCCGCCGAAACTGCCTGCGCCCGCTCGGCGGTGTCCAGCTTCAATGTCGCCATCAAGGTGATCGAAACCGCCTGCTCGACTTCCATGAACATATCGACCAACCGGTGCTGGATGACCTGGAAATCGCTGATCGGCTTGCCGAACTGCTTGCGCTGCTTGGCATAATCCAGCGTCGTCGCGTGCAACACCTTGGTCACGCCGCAGGCCTCGGCGCAGATCGCCGCCGTGGCTTCGTCGACCACTTGCTCGATCAACGGCAGCGCCGCGTCGGCGGCCCCAACCAACGCATCGGCCCCCAGCGCGACATTCTCGAAATACACTTCGGACGCCGCCGAGCCATCAACCGTCGGATAATCGCGCCGTGTCACACCCTTGGCATTGGCCGGGATCAAAAACAGCGAAACCCCGCCGGCATCGCGCTGGCCACCGCTTGTCCGCGCCGTCACCAGCAGGTGCGTCGCATAAGGCGCCGAATACACCACCGATTTGTGTCCGTTCAGAACAAACCCGGCGCCATCCTTCTTCGCCGTCGTCCGCAGGTCGGCAAGGTTATACCGCCCCTGTGGCTCGGCATAGGCAAAGGCGATGATCGCATTGCCGGCGATGATCTCCGGGATCACCGCATCCGCCAGCGCGCCGCCGGTTGCCTTCAACGCCCCACCGGCAATCACCACCGTCGGCAGATACGGCTCGATGACCAGCGCCCGGCCGATTTCCTCCATGACGATCATGTTCTCGACGGCACCACCGCCCAACCCGCCATGATCTTCGGCAAACGGCGCCCCCAGAATGCCCAGCTCCTCGGCAAAGGCCTTCCACACGCCGGGGTTCCAGCCTGCACCACCGTGCACGGTCTTCATCCGCGCATCAAAGCTGTAGGTGTCGCTCAGGTAACGCGCGACGGTATCGCGCAACATGCCCTGTTCGTCGGTGGTGTTGAAATCCATGGTCCGTCTCCCCGGCGCTCTTGTTGGGCGCCATCACATCAAAGCAAACTGCCGGCGAGGGGTGTCGCACCCCTGCGCCGGCTCGTCAGTCTCGGTCTGGCTTTAAAGCCCCAGCACCATCTTGGCGATGATGTTCCGCTGGATTTCATTCGACCCACCATAGATCGACGTCTTGCGGACGTTGAAATAGGTTGGCGCCGTGCGGTGCGAATAATCCGGCCCAATCGGGTGCTCATTGTCACCCTCCCCGAACCCGCGATAATAAGGCGCGCCATAATGGCCGGCGGCCTCCAGCGCCAGTTCGGTGATCCGCTGCTGGATTTCGGTGCCCTTGATCTTCAGCAACGACGATTCCGGCCCCGGTCCCTTGCCGGAGCTTTCACCCGCCAGTGTCCGCAATTCGGTGAACTCCAGCGCCGACAGATCGACTTCCAATTCGGCAATCTTGCGCTTGAAGAACGGATTGGCGAGCAGCATCTCGCCCTCGTCCAATTCCGACCGCGCGATGCTCTTGATCCGCTCGACGCCGCGCTTGGATGCCGCCACCCCGGCAATGCCGGTGCGCTCATGCGCCAGCAGGAACTTGGCGCAGGTCCAGCCCTTGTTTTCCTCATAAATCCGCTGGTCGACGGGAACGATCACATCCTCCAGCCACACTTCATTGACTTCATGCTCACCACCCAGAGTGATGATCGGCCGCACGGTGATCCCCGGCGATTTCATGTCGATCAACAGGAACGAAATCCCCTCTTGCGCCTTCACTTCGGAATTGGTGCGCACCAAGAAGAAACCCCAGTCGGCGTGCTGCGCCAAAGTCGTCCAGGTCTTCTGGCCGTTGACGCGATAATATTCCTTGCCGTCATCGCCGGTAAACCGCTCGGCCTTGGTGCGCAGGCTGGCCAGGTCGGACCCGGCGCCCGGCTCCGAATATCCCTGGCACCACCAATCCTCGCCCGAAAGAATCCGCGGCAGGAACTTCGCCTTCTGCTCGGGCGTGCCAAATGTATAGATAACCGGCCCGACCATGCTCAGGCCAAACGGCATCAACCGGATGGCATCGGCGGCTGCGGTCTCTTCGGACCAGATATAACGCTGCACGCTGGTCCAGCCTGTGCCGCCATATTGCACCGGCCAGGCCGGCGCGATCCAGCCCTTCTTGGCCAGAACCTTGTGCCAGCTCAGGAAGTCAGCCTTGGAAAGCTCTTCGCCCTCGTCGATCTTGCCGTTCAGCTCGGGCGGATACTGATCCTTGATGAACGCACGGACGTCGTCGCGAAACGCAATGTCCTCGGCCGAAAAATTCAGATCCACGAACAATCTCCCCAAAAGCGCGAATGGTTGACGTTTACGTTAACCGCGATTCGCCCTCGCGGCAAGCACCACAACGGCCAAAATGCCCGCGCCTCTTGTCGCAGCGAAAACCGGGGCCATATGCGCGTCCATGCTCAACATCCTGTCGCTCATCATCGGCCTCGGCACCCTCGTCCTGGCGCTGTTCGCTTTCATCCCGCTGCTCGGCTGGGCGAACTGGGTCATCATCCCGTTCGCCGTTATCGGCCTCGCGCTCGGTGCCATGTCGGACAAAAACGCCGGCCGTAACCTCAACATCGTCGTCATCGCCGTCGGCGCCCTCCGCCTCATGCTCGGCGGCGGCATCTTCTAACGCCGCCGCGGTTTCGCCCTCGCTTGCACCGGCGCCTTCACCACCGCCGGGCCCGCACTCGGCACAATCAACCCCAAACACGCCCCCGGGTCGATCTTCCCGCCATCGGGCTTGCGCGCCGCCGCCGTCCGCACCACCGGTGCGCCATTCGCCCCCGGATACAGGAACACGTCGAGCACGCACGGCGGCCGGGCGAATTGCAACTGCCGTGCCTGGCCTTCGGTCCGGTCGAGCGTTGCCGCCCCCAGCAATGCCGTCACCCCCGCGGCGCTGCTGCCGATAATCCGGTCCAGCCCCGGCGGCGGCGGTGCCGGCGGCGCGACTGGCGGCGGCGCGGTGGCCACGCACCCGGCAAGCCCCAGCAACAGCCCCATCATGGCAATCGGTTTCCGGCGGTGCGCTGTTGGCACTTGAACGAAACACGTCGGGGAAAGGCTGAACGTCATCACCGCAACCCATAACGGCCTGCCGCCATGACACAAGCGCCCCACCGCCGCCCCACAAGCGCCAATGGGGTGACGCGGTGCCCGCTTGCGACTACGGAGGCGGCGTCCGCCACAAACCAAGGCCCATCGATGACCGCCCGCAATCACGTCCTCGCCATCGGCAATGCCCTTGTCGATGTCATCACCACCGCCCCGCCCGAATTTCTCTCCGCTCGCGGCATCGCCAAGGGCTCGATGCGCCTCATTCCCGCCGATGAAGCCGAAACCCTTTACGCCGCCATGGGCCCCGGCCGTGAAATCAGCGGCGGCTCGGCCGCCAACACCGTCGCCGGCATGGCCGCATTGGGCGCCAAACCCGCCTTCGTCGGCCGCGTCGCCGACGATCAACTTGGCAAGGTCTTCGCCCACGACATCACCGCGTCGGGGGTTTCCTACACCACCGCTGCCTCCACCGCCGGCGCCCCCACCGGCCGTTGCCTCATCGTCGTCACCCCCGATGGCGATCGCACGATGAACACCTTCCTCGGCGCCTGCCAGGAACTCTCCGAGGCTGATCTCGACGCCGCAACCGTCGCCGCATCCGAAATCCTTTACCTCGAAGGCTATCTCTGGGATCCGCCCGCCCCGCGCGCCGCCATGCGCAAGGCCATCGCCGTCGCCCGCGCCAACAATCGCAAGGTCGCCTTCACTTTGTCGGACGTGTTCTGCGTCGAAGGCCACCGCGCCGATTTCCAGGACCTGCTGGCGTCCCACGTCGACCTGATGTTCGGCAACGAACACGAGGTCTGCGCGCTCTACCAGACTCAAAGCCTCGACGGAGCCATGGCCGAACTCGCCAAACACGCCTGCATCGCCGTCGTCACCCGCTCCGACAAGGGCGCCATCGTCCTCGAAAACGGCAACCGCCACGTCATCCCCGGCGAAAAGGTTGCCAAGGTCGTCGACAGCACCGGCGCCGGCGACATGTTCGCCGGCGGCTTCATGGCCGGCCTGGTGGAGGGCCGCTCCCTCCCCGATTGCGCCCGCATCGGCTGCATCACCGCCGCCGAAGTCATCAGCCACTATGGCGCAAGGCCAGAGGCCGACTTGAAGGCGCTGGTCAAGGCTCGCCTAAGTTAACCCCGCCCCAGTGGCGCAACGAAAAGGGGGCGGACACCATCGGTGCCCGCCCCCTTTTTTTAACCCGCGCTCGACGGACTACGCTTGCTTCCCCCCCGGCGTCGGAATCCCCGGCAACGGCGGGACTCCCTGTGGCGGAATATCCGGGTTCAGCTCATTCACCTCGTCAATGCCCATCGCCACGTTCGAACGCGACCGGCCATACAGGAAGTAGAATACCAGACCGATCGCCGCCCAGCCAAAGAACACCGCCTGCGCCACCCACGACAGGAACCCGAACAGCAGCAAACACCCGGCAGCGGCCAGCGGCGCCACCACCCACACCGCCGGGGTGCGGAAACTGCGCGCCCGATCGGGGTTGGACCGCCGCAATGCCATGATCGCCAATGCCACAAAGAAGAACGCACACAGCGTGCCACCATTGGACACCGAAGCCAACTGCCCCACCGGGAAGAACGCCGCGGCAATCGTCACTGCCGCACCCGTTACCATCGTCACCACGTGCGGCGTCTTGAACTTGGGATGGATTTTTGAAAGCCCGCGCGGCAACAGCCCGTCACGCGACATCACGAAAAACACCCGGGTCTGGGCAAACATCATCATCAACACCACCGATGGCAGCGCAAATCCTGCGGCAAGCCCCAGCAGATTGCCAACACCCGGATGGCCGATTTCGCGCAACACATGCGCCAATGCTTCCTTCGAACACACCACCGGCGCATCGCCCAGCGACGTGCAAGCCGCGGTCAATTCGCGCGAACCCGGCATGAACGCCGCGCCCGTCGCATCCAGCACAGGCTGCGCGCCATAACTGCCGATAACGCCGATGCCCACGAGCAGATAGAAAATCGTGCAGATCACCAGGCTGGCAATCAAGCCAATGGGAATATTGCGCTGCGGATTCTTCGTCTCCTCCGCCGCCGTCGACACCGCGTCAAAGCCCACGAACGCGAAAAAGATGATCGACGCCGCACCAATCGCACTGCCCGCACCCAAGGGCATGAACGGCACGAAATTCTTCGCCTGCACCGCCGGCACCGCCAGCACCACAAACGCCGTCAGCGCCAGCACCTTGACCACCACCAGCACGGCGTTGACCGTCGCGCTCTCCTTGGTGCCCACCACCAGCAGCGCCGTCACCGCCACCGAAATGATCACCGCCGGCAGGTTGATCAACCCACCCGCATAGGGCCCGTTCACCAGCGCCGTCGGCAACTGGATGCCGGCAAAATTCTGCAACACGCCCACCGCATAGCCTGACCAGCCGACCGCGACCGCACTCGCCGCCACCGCATATTCCAGCACCAGCGCCCAACCCACGACCCAGGCCAGGATCTCGCCAAACGTCGCATAGCTATAGGTGTAGGCCGACCCCGAAACCGGCACCATCGACGCCAGCTCGGCATAACACAGCGCCGCCAGCCCGCAGACCACCGCTGCCAACACGAAACTCACCAGCATCGCCGGTCCAGCCACCTGCGCCGCCTCGGCGGTCAGCACGAAAATGCCCGTCCCGATGATGCCGCCGATGCCCAGCATCGTCAGCTGGAATGCGCCAAGCGAGCGCGTGAGTGATTTCTTTTCCGC
>JANPEP010000047.1:0-5398 GCA_031422995.1 Polymorphobacter sp.
TCCACCGCGATTTTCCAGCTGCGCCTGCGCCTGGCCCTGCGCCCGCTGCACATAGCCGCGGCTCTTTTCGACTTCGATGGACAGCGAATCGACCGTCGTCTTCATCGAATCGAGCGCCCTGAGCTTGAAGGCATCGATGGCGTCCATGGTCTGATAGACATTCTGAAACGCCCGCTGCAACGTCTCCACCGGGATCGTGCTGCTCGCCGCCTGCTCATGGATGGTCGCGGTATTGGTCCGCAGCAACTCGCCGGTCGAATCGATGATGCTCGCCGTCGTCGTGTTCAACTCGGTAATCTGCGCCAGCACCAGCTTCTGGTTGGTCATCGCTTCGGCCACCGTCACCGCCGTGCGCAGCGCCGCCACGGTCGTCGTCGATGCCCGGTCGACGCCCTTCATCAACTCGACATTGTTCTTCTTGACCAGGTCGAGCGCCAGATAGCCCTGCACCGAAACCGCCAACTGGGTCAGCAGGTCGGTCGTGCGCTGCCGCACATAAAACAGCGCGGTCTCGCGGATCGCCTTGGCCTTGGCCGGATCGACGACATCCAGTTCGGTCGCCTTGTCGGCCAGCTTGCCATCCAGCGTCTTGGACATATGGACCATCTGTTCCAGCTTGCCCATTGCGTCCCACAGCTTGGACCGCTCGTCCTCGACGGCGATATTGTCCTTCAACAATTCGTCCTTGCCGTTCTTCAAACTGCCCAGGATGGCGTTGATGTTGCCCTGCGCCGATTCATAACTGTCGAAATAACTCCGCAACCGGTCGCCGCCCAACGGGATGATGCCGAACAGCTTTTTCCGCGTCAGGCTCTTGCCGCGCTTGCCGGGGTCCAGATCTTCCACAATGCCGCGCAGCTTGGTCAGGTCGGCACCGATGCCGTTCTCCTTGTCCATTGCCCGCGCCGGCCGCTCGAGGAACCGGTTGGACTGCCCCGCCGCCGCGGCGATCTCGCGGGCCCCCAGATTGGCCAGCGCATCGACCTTCTTGCCGAATTCCGGGCTGGATGCATCGGTCGCCACCAATTCGTCGATGAATCCGTCAACCCGCGCATCCAGCGCCGTCACCTGTTCGGACTTCAATGGCACCAGGCCGGCGGCGCTGGCGGGCGCAATCGCGCTCACCGCCACTGGCGGCTCCAGCTTGATTATCGTCTCGTTCGCTTCGACCTTGGCCATCTTCGTCCTTCCGTCCCAACCGGTGGCGTTTGTAGCAGAGCTACGCCGCCTCCTCTACTGTGTTAGGATTGTGGGACGGTTTGACAAGGCCCATCGGCAAAACTTCCGTCACGGTCACGCGCAAATCGGTCTGCACCGCCATGCCCGATGTGGTCAGAAATGCGATATCCGCTGCGTCCCGGCCATGCGCGATCCGCACCATGCCGGCGATGGGCGCAAGGCGGGTCGGATCGACCAGCCACCAGCCGCCGTCCAGGAACACCTCGAACACCGCATGAAAATCCGGCGGGTTCAGCGCCAGCGCATAGGCAGCGACCGCTCGCGCCGGAATTCCCGCCGCCCGGCACAAGGTCAGCCCCAGATGGGTGAAATCCCGGCACACCCCGGCCCGGTCGATGAACGTCCCCGCGGCGCTTGTGCTGCCCGTCGAAACCCCGTGTGCATAATCGACATTTTCATGCAGCCAATCGAGAATCGCCAGCGCTCGTGCCCCGCCCGGCGCGATATGGCCGAACTGCCGCTGCGCAAACCGCAAAAACTGGTCCACCGGGCAATAGCGACTGGGCAACAGGTACGGAATGACCTCCACCGGCAATTGCGACCAGGGCGCCACTTGCACCCCGGCCGGCAACACCAGCTGCGGCGCCAGCCGCACGACGGCCGAATATTCGATCCACACCGATCCAACCAGCGGCCCGCGCAACATCCGCGCCCCCGAAACCGGGTCCAGCGATTCGGCCAGCCGCACCCCGTCCGACAGGCGTAGCGTCTCACTCTCGATCGTCTGTCCCGGCGCATGCGCCGCCATCACAACGGCAATGGTTTCCGTGGGTTCGGCAAAATCATAGGCAAGGCGGGACTGGACCTGAACGCGCAACGGGAAACTCCTGATGGGGCGGCACTGCATCAACGCGCGAGCCTTTCGCGCGTTTCGCACATCTCATCCGATTCGCTTGCGCCTTATTTATTGCGCTGCGGTGAAATGATGCTGCGCTGCGACCGCTTCAAGCGATCAACCCATCCACCACGTCATGAAAGCGCTTCACACCCTGTTCCAGCCCGCCCAGCAGCACATGGTCCACCGCACCCGATTCCAGCCCCTGCTGCCCCAACGCCGCCGCCCGGAAATCCTCTCCGGCAAACACCCCCTGGTCGAGCAGTTTCCAGCTTTTGGCCCAATGCGCTTCGGCCTTGGGCGTCGCCGGCGCCGCGGGAATCAGCATGAAATCCTCCACAATCGTCCGGTTCACCGATTGCGGCATCAACGTCATGATGTTGATGTAATCCGGCGACGCGACAATCACGCAGCCTGGCACCAGCTGATAGGCGAACGTCACAGTGCGCCGCAGCTCGGCCATGTCGCCGAAATCCACCACGCCCTCCAGCGCAGCCAGCCGCCCGACGGCAGACCGCGCATGTGGGCCGATGTGGTCGCCCGTCGAAACTCCATCCTGAAAAAACGGCGCGATGGTTGCGGCGTGCAACCGCACGACATGATAGGATTCCAGAAACGCATCCATGATCAGCTTCCAGTTCGAAGCCACATCATGCGTCGCCCGCGCATAAAGATGCTGCCCACCAAAATCGAGCGCATCGAAATCCGCCGCCAGCGGCCCGGCCGCCAAGCCGAAATCATAGCTGCGTGACCGGTCCAGGCCGGCCCAGATCAACCCGCCGGCCTCGACACTCGGCATCTCGACAAGCCCGCGTGTCGCCTTGTCCAGTCCCGGAAACGTCTGGCCGCGCGGCAACCCCTTCAACCGGCCATCCATCGCATAGGTCCAGGCATGATAGGGGCACACCACCGCCGGGCCATGCGCCACCGCACAACCTTCCACCAACCGTGTTCCCCGGTGGCGACAGACATTCATGAACACCCGCAGCACGCCCTTGCCATCGCGGGCGATCAGCAGCGGCACCCCGAATGCGTCATGCGTGACGCTGCTGTTCGACCCCGGCAACAGCGCTGACGGCCCCAAAATCACGGGATGCGCCAGGAACAACCGATCCCATTCGCAGTCGAACCGTTCCGGACTGGTGTAAACGCTGGCGGGTATCGTCGACACCACTGCAGGCGCCAGCGCCCGCGCCATCGCCGGAATCGCCTCGGCCAGCGCCAACTGGCCCGCCGTCGGGCGGCGGAAGGGAACGTGGATATCCATGCCTGAGAGTTTACGCCGATTGCGGCCCAATGCAAAAATCTGCCTCCGGCTGCGTTTTTGGGGCCTCCGGTGGCGGGGGCCTTGGCCCCAGACCCCATTTCGCTACAGTCTCCCAATGACCTCCGACACCGCCCCCGGCTGGCGAGCCCTGCTCCCCGAATCTGTCCGCCCCTACGCCGAGTCCGGGCCACTCGGCGCCCTTGCGCTCGGCATCTCCTCGGGCTTCCCCTTCGCGATGATCGCCTCCACCCTGACCACCCGCCTTGCCGAGGCCGGCATCGACAAGAAATCCGTCACTGCCTTCACCCTCGCCTTCCTGCTCTACAACATCAAATTCCTCTGGGCCCCGGCGATCGATCGGGTCCGGCTGCCACTGCTCGCCAATCTGTTCGGCCAACGCCGTGCCTGGCTGCTGGTCATCGGCCTGTGCGTCATGGCGGCGGTCGCCTGGCTTGGCCTCACCGATCCTGCCGCCGGCCTCGGCCCGGTTGTCGCCGCCACGCTCACCGTGGCGTTCTTCGGCGCCACCTACGATATCGTCATCGATGCCTTCCGCATTGAAAGCCTCACGCCCGAACAGCTCGGCGTCGGCTCCGGCATGTCACAATATGGCTGGCGCATCGGCTCCAGCGCGGCGGGCGCTCTCGCCCTCATCCTCGCCGACAGCCACGGCTGGAGCTTTGCCTATGTCGCCGCCGCCTTTTTCGCGCTGCCCGCCATCATCGCCGGCTTCCTGCTTGGCGAACCGCTGCGTCCTGCCGTCACCGGGCCGGCATTGCGCGGTTGGGCCGCCGCCCAGGATGCCGTCGTCGCCCCGATGGCGGATTTCCTCCGCCGCGACGGCGCCATACTCACCCTCGCTTTCATACTGCTCCACAAGATCGGCGACACGATGGCCAACCTCACTTTCCGCCTGTTGTTCAACGACCTGGGTTTCACCAAGACCGAAATCGCCTTTTACGACGTGCAACTCGGCCTCGTCGCCCTGCTCGTCGGCGTGTTCGTCGGCGGCGTCATCTATTCACGCCTCGGCATGAAAATGGCGGTTCTGATCAGCCTCATCCTCATGGCGATCTCGAACCTCAGCTTCGCGGCACTCGCCGCCGCCGGCCATTCCAACCTCGGCATGGCCGCCGCCATCGGTTTCGAAAATTTCTCCAGCGGCATCGGCGGCGTCGCCATCGTCGCCTACCTCTCGGCGCTGTGCAACCTGCGCTTCACCGCCACGCAATTCGCTCTGCTCTCCGCCGCCTCGTCAATCGCCGGCCGGTTCCTCTCCGGCACCACCGCCGGGGCGCTCATCGAAAGCTTCGGCTTCGTCAACTACTATCTGTTGACCACCGTGCTCGCGCTCCCCGGCATCCTGATTTTCCTCTACATGATGCGCGCCGGCCTGGTCGACGATGCACTGCCACAGCGGGAACCGGTGCCCGTCCTGTAACAATTCCCGGCTACAGGCGCTGCAACGCGACACTGCCGCGCCGCCATCGGAAGAACGATGATATGGGTCTTGCCCTTTCCCGCCCCACCGCCGTCGCCGCGCATCTGCTCGCCGCGGCACCCTTCATCCACCGCGTCGGGCAACTCGACGTCCGCCTCGCCGTCTCCGAAGCAGAAATCGCAGCCGCCCAGGCGCTGCGCTACCAGATCTTCTACGACGAAATGGGCGCCACCCCCACCGCCGCCATGGCCCGCCAGCGCCGCGACATCGATGCGTATGACGCGATCTGCGACCATCTCCTCGTCGTCGATCACGGCTTCGACGGTCGCCCCCACGTTGTCGGCACCTACCGCCTCCTCCGCCAATCCATCGCCCAGGCCCATCACGGCTTCTATTCCGCCAGCGAATACGACCTCTCGCCGCTCCTCGCCCAATCCACGCCCGACAGCCAGTTGCTCGAACTCGGCCGCAGCTGCGTCGCCCCCGCCTGGCGCAACAATGCCACCATCACGCTTCTATGGCGCGGCATCGCTGCCTATCTCCAAACCCACAACATCGGCCATATGTTCGGCTGCGCCTCGCTCCACGGCGCCGAGCCACTTCTGCACACCGCCGA
>JANPEP010000048.1:0-39145 GCA_031422995.1 Polymorphobacter sp.
CCGCTCATCACCGTCCTCGCGCTCACGGCCGGCGGCAGCCTCGCCTTCTACACCTTCACCACCTATATGCAGAAATACCTCGTGCTTTCCGCCGGCTGGACCAAGGTCGATGCCACCCGCGTCTCGGCGCTCGCGCTCCTCGGTTTCATGGCGCTGCAGCCTGTTGTAGGCGCCTTGTCGGATCGCATCGGCCGCCGCCCGCTGCTTATCACCTTCGGCGTCCTCGGCACCTTGCTCACCATCCCCGCCATGACCGCGCTGGGCCAGGCCAGCGACACAATGACGGGCTTTATCCTGATGATGGCGGCGCTGACGGTGCTCAGCTGCTACACCGCCATTTCCGGCCTGGTGAAGGCCGAAATGTTCCCCGCCAACGTCCGCGCGCTCGGCGTCGGGCTGCCCTATGGCATCGCCATCGCCATTTTCGGCGGCTCGGCCGAATATGTCGCGCTGGCCTTCAAATCCGCCGGCAATGAAGCGGGCTTTTTCTGGTACGTCAGCATCATGTGCGCCGTTGCGCTCACTGCGGCCATCTCGCTCCCCGATACCAAGAAACATTCCAAGATCGAGACGCGCTGACCCCTACATGCCCGTGTGGAAATAATCCCCGCGCCGGCACAGCGCGATTCCCGCAGCCGAAACCTCGACATCGAAATCGAACCCCGGCAAGCCGCGCCACCGCGCCAGCACCTGTTGCTCGCCCGCCCGCTCCGCATCATCCAGAATCACCGCACACCGCGGCGCCAGAAAATCCCGCACCACCGGAAACGCCGGATATCGCGCCAATGCCTTGCCCGCCTCATAAGCCTTTGGCCCATCGACCAGCACCATTTCGATCGACACGCCCGCCAAGGCCCCCGTCACCACCGCCTCGTCATACCATTTTAGCCCGCCGACACCTTGCGCACATGCCGCCAGGGGCGCGTCGACAATCTGCACAGCCCCCGCCAATCCCTGGGCTTCCAACAGCCTGCGCACTACCTCTGCCCACCCCGCGTCATCCTCGAACGCGATCAAGCGCCCCCCGTCGCGCAACACCCGCGCCAGGTATAATGTCGAGATCCCGGTGCCGAATTCCACCACCGTCCGCCGCCAGTTGATGCTGATTTCATTGATGATTTGCACCATCGCCGCCGGCCGCAACGCCGATGCCGTCCACGGCACATAGTCCAGCCCCAGCCGCGACAATTCCACCGCCGCCCGCGCATCCCGCGCCAACGCCTCCCCCCTCCGCACCCGCTCACGCAATCGCCCTAGCAAACCAACCCCCGATGCCGCTCCAGCATCTCGGCATAAAGCGCGACATGGGCCTTTGCCACGACCTCGGGCGCATAGGTCGAAAGCACGTGCCGACGACCGGCCTGGCCCATGTCGATCCGCGCCGCCCGCTCCATGCGCGCGGCGCGCAGGATGCCGGCGCCCATCGAAGCGGCATCACCATGCGGCACGATCCAGCCCGATTTGTCATGCTGCACAATCTCGCGCGCCGGCGTTTTGTCAAAGGCCAGCACCGGCGTTCCGGCCGCCAGCGCCTCGGCGGTGGTTTTGCCAAAGGATTCCTGCAACGACGGCATGACGAACAGGTCCGCCGCCGACAAAATCAGGTTCAATCGCGCATCATCGTCAACCCGCCCGAACCAGGTCGAATTGGCGGGCACGGGGAAGGGATCGGCACCAAATACCGCCCAATGCAGCCCAGGCGTGTCACCCAGATCGGCCATGACCTTTTGCATAACGGCCGCGCCCTTGCGGCGTTCGGACAGGTTCAGCGCGCCCACGCCGATGATGAAAGCATCCAGCGGCAGCCCGAGTTGCTGCCGCGCCTGGCGCTTGTCGATTGCCGCAAACGCCCCGGTGTCGACGCTGTTGGGGATCACCCGGATTTCCGCATTGCGCAGCACGGCGCTGCGCCGCGCTTCCGCGGCAATCTGCTCGCTGATGGCCACAAAGGCCGCAGCATGGGGCACCGTCGATCGCTTGAACGCGAGGTCGCGGCCCGTGATGTCGTTGGCACCGCCCAGCATCGCACATTCGGTGCACGACCGCTCATATTCGGTGCACGGCCCGGAAAAATGACAGCCGCCCGTAAACAGCCACATATCGCGCAGTGTGAAGATGACCGGCCGCCTTGTGGTGGGCAGCTTGCGCCAGAAATCCGGGCCCAGCGTTGCGGCGTGCGACCATTGGACATGCACAAGATCTGCCCAATCAAACAACGGATGCTGGTGCGGGGCAAAGCCGTGCGACACCGGGTGAAACAACGCCTCCGGTTGGCCAAATTGCCGACGCAATCGCCCAAGATACAAACGGTTGCTCAGCCCGGTTTTCAGCCATTGCCATTCACAAAAACGCGTTCCGGTGATCCCGTTGGGCAGATTGCGTTCCAACCGGCCCAACAGACGCGATTCCACCGCCATGGACTTCAGCCCGCGATGCAGTGCCAATGCTCCACGCCCAGCACCGGACATGAGTTGCCCGCTCATGACCTGCAATATTTTCACGTTAACTCCATAGCAACTAATGAAAATAGTTTATAAACAACTGTAAGATCGCAGGCCATGTGTACGTTTTATTACGACCTGAGTTCCAGAATCCCTCGCTTTATTGTCATGAGAACGACAAGATGGTGCATAACGACGCTGAATTGACGATTTTCGTGCCGGTGGTTTTGCGATTTGCGGATCAAGATCGCCGGCTTCGCCGTGTGGCTTTTTTGGGGCTTATCCACAAAACAATGGCCGCACCCCACTGGCGCTCCGCCCCCAAACCGGGCTAGGGCTTTTCTCCCATGACCCGGTTTATTTTCATCACCGGCGGCGTGGTCTCTTCGCTTGGCAAGGGCCTTATGGCCGCCTCGCTGGCTGCGCTGCTCCAGGCGCGTGGCTATACAGTCCGCATTCGCAAGTTCGATCCGTACCTAAACGTCGATCCGGGCACGATGTCGCCGTATCAACACGGCGAGGTCTATGTGACCGACGATGGCGCGGAGACCGATCTCGATCTTGGCCATTACGAACGCTTCACCGGCGTTGCGTCGCGGCAGACCGACAACATCACCTCGGGCCGGGTTTATCAGGACATCATCATCAAGGAGCGCCGCGGCGAGTTCCTCGGCGCCACGGTCCAGGTCATCCCGCACGTCACCGATGCCATCAAGCAATTCGCGCTTGCCGAAACCGAGGGCCTGGATTTCGTGCTGTGCGAAATCGGCGGCACCGTTGGCGATATCGAAAGCCTGCCGTTCCTCGAGGCCATTCGGCAATTGTCGGCCGATGTAGGCCGCGCCAATGCCGTCTATATCCATTGTACGCTGGTGCCTTATCTTGCCGCCGCCGGGGAGCTGAAGACCAAACCGACCCAGCACAGCGTTGCTGAATTGCGCGGCATCGGCATCCAGCCCCACGTGCTGGTCTGCCGGTCCGAACACCCGCTGCCCGAAAGCGATCGCGCCAAGATTGCCTTGTTCTGCAACGTCGCCAAGGAAGCCGTCATCGCCGCGCTCGATGCGCCGAGCATCTATGACGTGCCGATGCAATATCACGCCGAAGGGCTGGACGACGAAGTGCTGAAGGCGTTCGGCATCACCGATGCTCCGGCGCCAGAACTGACCAAATGGATGGAAATTTCCGAAAGCCTGCATAACCCCGAAGGCGAAGTCACCATCGGCGTCGTTGGCAAATACACCGGCATGAAGGATGCCTATAAATCGCTCACCGAAGCTCTGGTGCATGGCGGCATCGCCAACCGGGTGAAGGTTAACATCCGCTGGCTCGATGCCGAGGAGTTCGAGGATGCCGATGTTGCCGCCCGGCTTGAACCGATGCACGGTATCCTGGTTCCGGGCGGCTTTGGGGAACGTGGTTCCGAAGGCAAGATCGCATCGGTGGAATTTGCCCGCACGCGCGAAGTGCCGTTCTTTGGCATCTGCCTCGGGATGCAGATGGCCTGCATCGAGGCCGCCCGCAACCAGGCCGGCGTTTCAGGGGCCGGCACTACCGAATTCGGGCCGACCAACGAACCCGTGGTTGGCATGATTGCCGAATGGATGAGCGCCGATGGCCTGCAAACACGATCCGAAGGCGGCGATCTGGGCGGCACCATGCGGCTTGGTGCTTATCCGGCGCAGCTTGCCGGCAACAGCGTCGCGGCGAGCCTGTATGGCAGCAATCAGATTTCGGAACGGCATCGCCACCGCTATGAAGTCAACGTCCATTACCGTGATCGGCTCGAATCCTCAGGCTTGATCTTTTCGGGCATGTCGCCCGATGGATTGCTGCCCGAAATCGTCGAACGGCCGGATCATCCATGGTTTATCGGCGTGCAATATCATCCGGAGCTCAAGTCCAAACCCTTTGAACCGCATCCACTTTTTGCCGGTTTCATCGCTGCCGCAGTGCGGCAGAGCCGACTGGTTTGATACGGAGCCGTTTTTTGCCAAAAAGTGTCGCGACCAATTGACACATTAACCTGTTCCGATAAACTGACACTCACACGGAATCGAGTTGGAGTGTGTTTGGGCTCCGGTCGGCAACTGCAGGCGTGGTTTCGTGCGACGACAACTGTCCCACAGGGGTGGTGGGAAGTCGGTTCGTGCAGGGGGATGCAAATTCTTCTTCACGGGCACAATCGCAGGTCATCTAGGGAGGACGTCAATGGCAGATGAAAGTGACCGGGTTTACCCGACAGGGCTGACCCCCAAGGAAGCAGAAGAAATCCAGGCTGGCCTGATGTGGGGCACCCGGATTTATGCAGCGATCGCAGTGTTCGCGCACATCCTGGCGTACATGCTTACGCCTTGGCTTCGCTAAAGGGAGGACCGGAAAATGAATGAAGGAAGAATCTGGCTTTATGTCAGCCCGTCCGTCGGGATTCCGCTGTTCTTCTTGGCGTTCGTGCTCGCGGCTCTCGCCGTCCACGCGTCGATCCTGAACAACACCACCTGGTTTGCCGGCTATTGGCAGGGCAGCGCAACCGTCGCAGCACCGGCCGTCGCCGCTGCCGCTCCGGCCGCTGTTGAAACCGCCGCTGTCGAAGCGCCGGCTGCAGCTCCGGCTCAGTAACACTTCGGCCCCCACCGGCCGAATTCAAAGGGCCGGGATCGCAAGATCCCGGCCCTTTTCTGTTGTCCGGAATCACCTCGGCATGTCGCCGGCAACCTGCCTCGGCCGGCCTGGAAACGCTCGACGACAGAGTGTTTCCCATTCAGATGTCTCTATGTGACGATTCAATTCCGAGCCTCCGGCGGCTGGGGCCTCGGCCCCAAACCCCATTACATCCACTCACGCAAAACCGCCGACCTGTCATGTCAGGCATCTGCGAAATGACTGGGATTTGGGGCCAAGGCCCCAACCGCCGGAGGCCTTGAGGTCGCCGAAGGCCCTTATTCTGCCAACCGCCGCACTGGCAGGCTTGCTTCCCCGCCTCGCGATGTCCGCAGCAGCGGGTACATCGTCACCAATGTCGCCAGCAGCAGCGCCAGTTCCAGTCCATAGACCGTCACATAGCCCATCGCCACCGGCGGCCAGGGTCCAGTCATCGATGAGCGCCCGACAACGTCGCGCAATATCCCGCCCATGGCCGCGCCAACGCCGGCAGCGGTCGCCTGCACCGCGCCCCAGGCGCCCAGTGCCATGCCGACCTGGTTTTTGGGGGCAAAATTCATCGTCGCCGTCAACGTGCCATGCCCGAACAACCCGGCGCCCAGCCCGATCAGCAGGACACCAATGCTGAACATCGGGACCGACTGTGTCGAAGCGGCGCCGATGACCATCAAAAAACCCGGGAAGCCGACCAACGCCCCGGCGCTGGCCATGCGGAAGGGATCGCTGCCGCGGCTGAGGATTTGTGATGCCAGGATGAAGCCGACCAGGCTCCCGCCGGCGAATGACGCCGTCAGCTTGGTGGTGGCGCCAACGCCCAGGCCAAGCACCTGCCCACCATAGGGTTCGAGCAGAATGTCCTCCATGCTGAACGCCAGCGTGCCCAGTCCGACGGCGATCAAGCGACGCATCGCCTGGTTTTCGGCGATGAAACTGTCCCAGGATTCGCGAAATGACAGTTGTGGCGGCGGCGGTGCTGTCTGCAACCGGCTCGGCTTGCGTGTTTCCTGTTTCCACAGCGCGATGAAATTGAGGAACACTGTTACCACGGCCGAAGCCTGGATGACCTGAATCAGCCGGCCCGGTGTAAAGTCGACAAGGAACGCGCCGAACAACAGCGCACTGACGATCGATCCGACCAGCAGCATGACATACATCAGTCCAACAACATTGGGCTGTGCTTCCTCCGGCGCCAGATCGGTGGCCAAGGCCAGACCGACGGTCTGGGTGATATGGATGCCGGCGCCAACCAGCAGGAATGCGATGCCGGCGCTCAACTGCCCCACCCAGGCCGGCGCCAGATTGGACTCCATCGATTTGGCGAGCACCAGAAGCGCAAACGGCATCACCGCCAATCCGCCGAACTGAATCATCGTGCCGCGGAAGATAAAGGGTACGCGGCGCCAGCCCAGCGCCGATTGGTGGGTATCCGACTTGTGGCCGATCAAGGCCCGAAAGGGTGCGAACAGCAGCGGCAGCGCCAGCATGATGCCGACCAGTGACGCCGGCACATTCAATTCGACGATCATCACCCGGTTCAACGTGCCGACGAGCAGCGTCAAGGACATGCCGACGGAAACCTGGATCAGGGAAAGCCGCAACAGGCGACTAAGCGGCAGGTCCGGAGTCGCCACATCGGCAAAGGGCAGCACTTTTGTGCCCCAGCCCATCCAGGTGTTCATGATCTTGCGGTTGACCCGCCCCATCGGTTTCGCCTGCTTTGGCGCTTCATCCGAATATTCGGTCATTGTCCCCGTTTCGACCTTCATTACCCCAAGGTCATCCACTCGCGGCAAGGCACCGCGGGCAGACGTTGCGCCATAACTGAACCGGCTGCGACGCTTTGACAAGCACCGGTCCTATCAAACGAAAAACGCCTTCGCGCGCTCGTGCCAACCGCGAAGCGCCGTCGCTGATTCCGGAATGTCGAGGCCGATCCAGACGCCGAAATCCAGCGTCGTCAGCAACACGATATCGGCCATCGTCGGACGGGCCCCGGCCAGCCAGTCGCCATGCGCCAATTCGCTGTCCAGCCAGGCCATCGCATCCATCGCCCGGCCGCGCGCCTGATCCGCCATTGCCGGAATCTGCGTCACCAGTCGCGCCGTCATCGGATGGCCATGTTGCCACACCAGCGACACCGGCACGCCCAGCGCGGATTCCACGCGGCGAACCCACATATCGGTTTCGGCACGCTCGAACGGGGTCGTGCCGAACATAGGTGGTTCTGGGTGCAGCTCATCCAGATACCGGCAGATGGCGACCGTTTCGGCCAGCACCCGACCATCGTCCAGTTCGAGGAATGGCACCTGCCCGCGCGAATTCATTGCCAGCACACCGTCCGATTTGTGCTCGCGTTTCATCAACGACAATTCGGTGGTTGGCACTGCCAGGCCCTTGGCCGCCAGAAACAGTTGCACCCGCCGCGGATTGGGGGCAGGGGCCGGCGCCGTCCAAAGCATCATGATCACATCTCTCCCGGGGGCGAATGGCCGCTGTTGCAAGCCTAACCTTGATGGGACTCCAAACCCAGCCTGTTGGTCAAGGTGCAACCCAGATTTCGACGCGGCGGTTGTGGTTGCGGCCTGCCGGTGTCGCATTGTCGGCGATTGGCAAGGCGGCACCGAACCCGCGCACCGTTCCCGGCATCAGGCCATGTTGACCCAAGGTGGCAGCGACCTGTCGTGCCAGATTCTGGGCGGATATGTCGACGGACGTTTCGGCTGTGCCGCCTTGCGGCGGATCGGTGAAGCCCAGCACCATGACCTGGCGGCCGGCAACGCGTTCTCCCAACAGGTGCGCGGCGACGGTTTGCAGGTCGCTCTGGCCGCGATTGTCGATGGTGATCGTTCCGGGACGAAACCGGATGGTTGCCGAAACCCGCTCGGCGCCGGATGTGAGTGCCGAATATTCGGCTGGCGCGCCGGCGATGGCGGGCATCGAACTCCTGATGATTTTCAACGGGACAAGGCCGATTGAAGCGATAATCCGCTCGCCTTCCGCCGAGGCGACAAAATCGGCAAAGGCTGCCGCGTCAGGTCGCTGGTCGATTTCGGGTTTGTAAAGGAACAGCGACCGCATCAACCCATAGTCGCCACTCGCCAGGGCCATCGGCGTCGGTTTCAGCGCGATGCCCTTTGACGGCCCGATTGCCAGCGCCCGGCCGCCCGACAGCCCATTGATATCTACGATCCCGATCGCGCCCGGATCGGCGGCAACGGCGGCAACGACCTGAACCGTGCCGGCAACGCGGTTTGTGCCTGCCGCCATCGTGCCGGCTGCCATCGCGTCGTTTCCAAGCACCAGGGCCTGCACCATGTCATCGATCCGCGACCCCGCCGCCGGGGTTGTCAATCGGATCGGGCCTGGCTTGCCACCCACGTTCGCAAAATCGCTGGTGGCGCCCGTCAGGATCGCCGTCAGTTGCGCCTGGGACAATCGCGCAACCGGATTCGAAGGATGCGTGACGACAGCAATCGCGTCACGCGCGATGAGTTGTTCATTGTTCACCGCCGTCATATCCCCGCGAGCCAGCAACGCACCGGCCTGATCAGCGGTTATCTTGCGGCTGGTCAACGCCACATCGACCGTCTTGCGACCCAGCGGTCCCATTGGATCGGCTGTCTGGAACATCGTGACCGCAATCCGGGAGCCATTGGCTTCACACCGCAACCGGGCATTGCCGGCCACATCGGTAACGGGCGATACCGTCGTGCAGCCTTGTTGCCGCAAAAAGCCGGCCACCAGCGCCGGAGTCAGCACCGCCTGCATGTCAGGCGTGCTGCCCACCCGGAACAGGGTCTGGGCGGTTACGCCATCGGCATCGGCTCCTATGCTGTCACTGGCCTTGTCGCGCAGGGGACCAAATAACCCGAAGGCAACGCCGAACACAATCATCGTCACCACAAACGCCGCCATCAGCAATAGACGCTTTGGCGGCAGCACCGGTCCTTCGACTTTTGTGGCAGGCTTTTTTTTGCCAAACGTCACGACCTCGACAAGGTTGCGTCCACATTCAGGGCAGACAAATGGGGCATCGATGTCGAGCCTGGTGCGTGTTCCATCGTCGGCGATACTGCAACGATTGATATTCAGGCACCGCCCTAGGCGCGTTTCAACTGTCATGCACGCACCCCGCAACAACTGTAAGACGATGTGACTTGAGTTTAAGACATCGTCAAGGTTTTGCGACCCCGATTACGCGGACACTTTTCCCGCGACCCCCTGAGACTTGCCTCGCCACACCCCCTCGACTCCCCGGCGAATACCCATCGATCAACCGCAGAATGCCCCGAAAACCACTTCAAATCATCCGTGAAACATCCCATGACAGCGCGATAATCCAGCAAGGCCAGGATGTGATCGAAGCCGCCGCCCAGTCCGATACCATTGCGATGATCGAACAACTCGACGATCGCCTGCGCTGGCTTTCGGCCTGGACCATCCATAATGCCAACCACCTACGCCCCAGCCGTGACGGGGTGAAAGTCGGTGGCCATCAGGCCAGTTGCGCCTCGATGAGCACCATAATGGCCAGCCTGTATTTCGCCGGCCTCGGCCCCAACGACCGTGTCGCCGTAAAGCCCCACGCCGGCCCGTTGCTCCACGCCATCCATTATCTGCTCGGCAACCAGACTCTGGAAAAACTCAAGACATTCCGGGGGTTGAATGGTGCACAAAGCTATCCCAGCCGCACCAAGGACGCAATTCCCGTCGATTTTTCCACCGGCAGCGTTGGGCTCGGCGTTGCTGTTACGGCGTTTGCCAGCCTGGTGCAGGACTATCTGATAGCCCATGGCCACCTGCCCGAAAGTCAGGCCGGCCGAATGATCGCGTTGATGGGCGATGCCGAGCTCGATGAAGGCAATATCTACGAATGCCTGATCGAAGGTTATAAACATGATATCCGCAACTGCTGGTGGATTGTCGATTACAACCGACAAAGCCTTGATCACACCACTGCCGACCGTATGTTCCGGAGATTCGACGACATTTTCGAAACCTGCGGCTGGCGAGTCATCACGCTCAAGCACGGTCGCCGGCAGAAACAGGCCTTTCGGGAACCCGGCGGCGCGGCGCTTGAGGCCTGGATCGATGGCTGTCCAAATGTCGATTTTGCTGCGCTGACCTATCAGGGTGGTGCCGCCTGGCGCGCCCGTCTTTTGGCGGATATCGGCGCAAAACGCGGAGTCACCGCCTTGCTCGCCCGCCGCGACGACGCCGAACTGGCAAGATTGATGACCGATCTCGGCGGTCATTGCGTTGAATCGCTGCTCGGCGCTTGGGCCGAGGCTGCGCAAAGCGACCGGCCCGTTTTGATAATTGCTTATACAATCAAGGGCAAAGGCTTGCCGCTGGCGGGTCACAAGGACAATCACGCCGGACAGATGAACCCACCACAGATGGCAACGCTGCGCCAGTCTATGGGCATTGCCGAAGGGCAGGAGTGGGAGCCCTGGGCCGGACTCGGCGACAACCAAGCCAAATCACTACAGGCATTTGTTGCAGCATCCCCGGCGTCGAAATTGCCGAAAGACCGGGAATTTTCGGACGTCGTGATTCCCGCGATTGCCACGCCTGATGGCGAGGAGCAATCAACCCAAGCTGCGTTTGGCCGCATCCTGCTGGAAATCGCCAAGGCCGGAGGGCCGCTCGCCGACCGGATCGTCACCACATCACCTGATGTAACGGTCTCGACCAACCTGGGACCATGGGTGAACGCCCGCGGGTTGTTCAGGCGCGGAGAATTCGCCGATGTCTTTCGCGCAGCCAAAATTCCCTCACCACAGAAATGGAGCGGTGACAAAGCCGGCCAGCACATCGAATTGGGTATTGCTGAAAACAACCTGTTCCTGATGCTTGCGGCCGCGGGGCTTTCGGCGCCGCTGTTCGGAACACGGCTGATTCCGGTCGGAACGGTTTATGATCCTTTCATAGCGCGCGGTCTCGATGCACTTAACTACGCCTGTTATCAGGATGCGCGTTTTCTTCTTGTCGCCACGCCTTCTGGCCTGACATTGGCACCCGAGGGCGGAGCCCATCAATCGATCAATCCGCCGTTAATCGCCATGGGCCAGCCCGGTCTGACAATGTTTGAGCCTGCCTATGCCGACGAACTCGCTGCGCTGATGCATTGGTCTTTCAATCATTTGCAGGCGGAGGCCGGCGGTTCAGTCTATCTGCGTCTGACAACCCGCAATATCGGGCAACCAGCCCGTGAGAATGACGATTGGCGAGCCGGTGCCATTGCCGGTGGATATTGGTTGAAGCCGCCAGGGCAGGGCGCGCAGGCGGCCATTGTCGCTATGGGTGCGTTGATGCCCGAGGCCATTGAGGCGTGGGCGGCGTTGCGTGCCGAAGTACCTGGCCTTGGACTTCTTAACGTCACTTCGCCCGATCTCCTCCACCGGGATTGGAGCGCAGCGAGTGCCGGCAGATGGACAGGCGATGCCGGACTATCACACGTTGAAGCGCTTCTGGCGCTTTTGCCGCCCGGGGCTCGCTTGGTCACACTGCTTGATGGATCGCCGGCTGCTTTGTCATGGATCGGCGGTGTCCGTGGCCAGCGGGTTGTGCCGTTGGGAGTTGATCGATTTGGCCAAACCGGCGATTTGCCTGATCTTTATCGTGCATATCGCCTGGATAATGATGCAATCATTGCAGCCATGGCAGATGCATTGATTGACCGCTGAGCAAAGGCAGACTAGTCGAACCCCTGACTCGGGGAGTGGCGCAGCCTGGTAGCGCATCTGGTTTGGGACCAGAGGGTCGCAGGTTCGAATCCTGTCTCCCCGACCATCACTTGGCGCGCTTGAAGAGTTTGATGCCGAGAACGAAATTGACGATGAGGCCAGCGCCAATGACGCGCACGAATATGGTCGCTGAAGTTGCCCAGGCGGCCCCGACTGCACCCAGCCCCGGCACCAGTAACGCCACCAGCACTATACAAGGGATGATGCCCACCAAGGCATAAGCGAGGATCCAGCGCTGATTGCCGGTCATTACGAGAATTGAGCCCAGCGGGATGCCCAGCGTTCGGAAAAACTGCCCGATTACCAGTACCCGCAAAGCTGGCGCACCGGCGACGAATTCTGGGCCGAACAGGCCAAGCAACCATTCCGGGATCAGCAGCATCACAATGAACACCGGTGTGGTCAGCAGTAGCAGCAGAACGAAGGCCTTTCGTGCTGTTGACGCAATGGCATCGGGGTCGCCTACACGTGCGGCGCCGGCGATCCTTTGCCCAAGGATCGACTCCATTGCGGCCTGAACGAGTCCGGCGATCGCGACGAACTGCCATGCAGCACGGTATTGACCCACAATCATGGTCGACCACGCCGCGCCGAGCGATACGGTGGTATACCATTCGGTGAAGGCGTTTGAGAGATTCGATGCCAGAACCGGCAGACCGGCAATGGCAAATGGCAGGAGCGCCGGTCGTATTGCCTGCGGCCAATCACGCGATGTCTGGCGATAGATCAGCCAGCCGACCGTCGCGGAGAGAAACAGGCCGGCCAGATAGAGTGTCGCTGGCGTTACGAGTGAGGTTGCGCCGCCCGCTGCAATGATTGCGATGAGTGCAAGCGCGGCCAGGCTGGTTCCCAAGGGGCCATCGATGAATTGCGAGGCGAATAGCCGGCCTGAAGCACGAAGTGCCGACGATGCGATGCGTTGGAGGGTCAACGGCAACACGGCGAACAGCAAGATGTAAAGCTCAGGCCCGACGCCGATCGATCCGAAAGCTGATCGTGTCAGCGGTGCTCGGGCGAGCCAAAGGGCAATCGCCGTGAGCACGAACATGACCAGGACGCCGAAAGCTGCGACCTGCACGACGCCGCGGGCCTCGGCCTTTTTCCCTTGACGGAGGTCGCCGGCGACGGTTCTCACGACGTTTGTGTCCATGCCCGACAGTACGAAATACGAGATGATTGTCATCGAGGTAATCGCGATGCCAAACTTGCCAGTACCCGCAGCGCCGAACTTTTGTGCAATCAACCACGACAAGCAGAAACTTGCCAACGCGTTACAGACCTTCAACCCCAATGCCATAACAGTCTGGCCGCCCAATCGCTGTGGGCTGAGAAGGGTGAAGGCATGTTTCAGGCGCTGCTGGAAGCCGGGCATCAACTTGGGCTTGCAGAAAAGGCACGGGGTCGGCGCATCATTATGCCGCCCCGATGCCGGTCACTAGGCAGCCACTGCCTTGTCTAGATTGGCGCGAATGGCTTCGAAAAACTTCTCGGTTGTCATCCAAGCCTGATCAGGACCGATAAGCAGCGCCAGATCTTTTGTCATGGCGCCGGATTCGACAGTTTCGATACAGACCCGCTCAAGCGTTTCGGCAAAAGCCGTAACTGCCGGAGTGCCGTCGAGCTTGCCGCGATGCTTGAGGCCGCCGGTCCAGGCAAAGATTGAGGCGATGGGGTTGGTGCTCGTCGGCTTGCCTTCCTGATGCATGCGATAATGGCGGGTGACGGTGCCGTGCGCAGCCTCTGCCTCAACCGTCTGGCCATCGGGCGTCATCAGGATCGAGGTCATCAGGCCAAGCGAGCCAAAGCCTTGCGCGACCATGTCCGATTGGACATCGCCGTCGTAATTCTTGCATGCCCAGATGAATTTGCCGGACCATTTCAGCGCCGAGGCGACCAGGTCGTCGATCAGGCGATGTTCATAAACGATGCCAGCCTTCCGATATTGAGCCTTGAAATCATTGTCGTAGATTTCCTGGAACAGATCCTTGAAGCGGCCGTCATAGGCCTTGAGGATGGTGTTTTTGGTCGACAAATAGACCGGCCAGCCGCGAGTGAGGCCGTAGTTGAGGCAGGCGCGGGCGAAATCGCGGATCGAATCGTCGAGGTTGTACATGCCCATGGCGACGCCAGCGGAGGGGTATTCGAAAACCTCGTGTTCGATGGTTTCCTCGCCATCCTGCGAAATCCATTTCATCATCAGCTTGCCGGGGCCGGGGACGAGGAAATCGGTGGCGCGATACTGGTCACCAAAGGCATGGCGGCCGATAACGATGGGGTCGGTCCAGCCTGGAATGAGGCGCGGCACCGATTTGATGACGATGGGCTCTCGAAAGACAACGCCGCCCAGGATGTTGCGGATGGTGCCGTTCGGTGACTTCCACATGCGTTTCAGGCCAAATTCCTTCACCCGGTCTTCGTCCGGGGTGATGGTGGCGCATTTTACGCCGACGCCGTGCTCGCGGATAGCGTTAGCTGCCTGGACGGTGATCTTGTCATCGGTATCGTCACGACTTTCGATGCCAAGGTCGAAATAGATGAGGTCGATATCGAGATAGGGCAGGATTAGCTGCTCGCGGATCCATTGCCAGATGATGCGCGTCATCTCGTCGCCGTCGAGCTCCACGACGGGGTTCTTGACCTTGATTTTCGCCATGAGTGTCCTCGAAGGGAATTGGTTTGGTTATGCGTTGGCTCCGTCTAGGGTGCTCATGGCGCAGGGGTCAAGAATGACCAGTGATGGAATTTCCCCGAAGCGGCGGCATATACGTCGACAGGGCAGCGAGATCGGGCAGCGATTCAGCCAAAAGGCCAAGATTCGGTGGGCCAAAGCCTTGATCGGAGAGGTGCCGCAAAAGTGCGAGGAGCGGAGCCCAGTAATCATTGGCACCCAGAAGCCAGATCGGCTTGCAGTGTATGCCTAGCTCCCTCCAGGTCATCGATTCGAAAAGTTCGTCCAGCGTTCCGATGCTGCCAGGAAGAGCGATGATGGCGTCCGCACGCAAATGCATGAGAGCCTTTCGCTCGTGCAGGGTTTCGACGACGTGCATCTCGGTAAGTCCTGTCTGGGCTATCTCATCGGTCATCAATGCACGCGGAATGATGCCGATGACATTACCTCCTGCCGCGAGTGCCGACCGCGCTGCCAGGCCCATCAGGCCGACTCCGCCGCCGCCATAGACGAGCGTTACGCCACGTTCGGCGAGCAATCGGCCGAGCCCAATCGCCAATTCGCCTTGCGCCGGATCATGGCCTGCTCGTGAGCCGCAGAACAGTAGCAGGGATCTTATCATCGGGCTTCTATGCCGCTCCGCGAGCGATCCGTCACCAGTGCCATTTGCTCCCGCCGTGCTGCGCCGCTAAAGCACTCGACCTATGAGCAGTGAACTCCCTACCGAATTCGAATCCGTGCCAGATCGGCCGCTTCCCGTCGTGCCTGGCGAATCGGCGCGCTACAAGATGCCGCCGATGCATCCTGAGGGTCGTAAGTTCGTCGGCATTGCAGCAATTGCTGTCCTGGCCACTGGTTTCATCCTGCATTGGGAGGCTGTTGCGTGGTTGTTGACGGCCTTGACGATCTGGATAGCGGCTTTTTTCCGGGATCCGATACGCGTGACGCCGATCGATCCTGGTATGATCATTTCGCCGGCAGATGGCCTGGTCAGCCTGATCGCCAACGTCGAGCCGCCGCGGCAGCTTATGGGGGAGGGCGGATTGCCGCCTGGACCTTGCACCCGCATTTCGGTTTTCATGAGCGTTTTCGACGTGCATGTGAATCGCACGCCCATTGCCGGCACGTGTACGCGCATCGTTTATGTGCCGGGCAAGTTTCTGAATGCCGATCTTGACAAGGCCAGTGACGATAATGAGCGCCAGTATTTCATTGTGGAAGATGCGGCTGGCACCAAGGTGGCCTTTACCCAGATTGCCGGTCTGGTGGCGAGACGCATCATGCGGTTTATTGAGCCTGGTGCCAAGCTGACGGTTGGTGAACGCATAGGTCTGATCCGTTTTGGCAGCCGGGTCGATGTGTTTCTGCCGGCTGGATATGTGCCGGCTGTGATCGTCGGGCAGCGTGCGGTTGCCGGTGAGACGATTTTGGCGCGCATTGGTGAAAACCTGGCGTTGCCGCGCGGCAGTGCGCAGTGACCGATCGGGGCATCGAGCCGCGGGTTGGCCGGCTGGCGCGTCGGACCGGCATTCCCTTGCGGGCGCTGATTCCCAATGCCGTCACGGTCCTGGCGCTGTGTTTTGGACTGACGGGCGTTCGCTTTGCCATCGCGGGCGAGTGGGAAAAGGCCGTTGGCGCGATCATTGTTGCTGCTGTTCTGGATGGTATCGACGGGCGGATCGCAAGGCTGTTGAAGGGCGACAGCCGTTTTGGCGCCGAGCTGGATTCCTTGTCGGATGTGACGGCGTTCGGTGTTGCGCCGGCGTTGATTGTCTATCTCTGGTCGCTGCAATATCTGCCTGGCATAGGCTGGGTGATCGCGCTTTCGCATGCCGTCACTTGTGCGTTGCGGTTGGCGCGTTTCAACGCCCAGATTGATTCGGCGGATCAGCCGCACAAGCGCGCCGGCTACCTGACCGGCATACCGGCGCCAGTGGCTGCGGCATTGACGCTTAGCCCGTTGTTTCTGACGTTCTGGCTTGAGCCGGTCATTCTTGATGATCTGCGGCTGCGATATGTTCTTGTGTCGATCGTGGTGGTGACAGTTTCGTTCCTGATGGCGTCGAGTCTGCCGACCTATAGCTGGAGTTCGGTAAGGCTGCGTCCGTCACAGCGCCTGCCGGCACTGGTCGGCGTTGGGTTGTTCGCCGGATCGCTGTTCTCGGCGCCGTGGATGACCCTGACCTTGCTGGCCTTGGCCTATGCTGTTGCCATCCCGTTTGCCGTTCGGAGTTATGCCCGGCTGAAACGCCGTGAAGCCGGCACTGTGGTGCCGCCTGCCGCTTGAAAACGCGCCGGCCGGCCGAGCAGCGCCGCCAGCAGGTCGGCCGTGCGGCTGCCGAGCATGGCCAGTAGAACAGCGTAAACGCCGGCAAATGCCAGCATGACGAGGGCGGTGAGAAGCAGGGTCATGGTCGGTCGTCCCATTATGGACGTATCTTATGTTCCTGTTATGTTCCATCTGTCAAGCCTCTCTGATAACGGTTAACAACGGAATCAAATCGCTTGGGGAGAAGATGATGTTCGGGACGATGCAGGACTGGCCGTTGCTGGTATCGAAACTGATCGATCATGCAGCCGTCAATCATGGCGCTCGGGAGGTCATCAGTCTGACGTGCGAAGGGATCGAGCATCGCAGCAACTGGCGCGAGGTGCATGGCCGGGCACGGCAGGTGGCGGCGGCGTTGCGGCGGATGGGCGTCGGCGTTGGTGATCGGGTGGCGACGCTGGCGTGGAATACCCATCGCCATGTCGAAAGCTGGTATGGCATTTCTGGCATGGGCGGGGTGGCGCATACGATCAACCCGCGGCTGTTCGATGATCAGATCGTCTATATCGCCAATCACGCCGAAGACCATGTGCTGTTTTTCGACCTGACATTTGTCGGGCTGGTCGAGCGGCTGGCGCCGCGGTTCACATCGATCGAGACCTATGTACTGCTGACCGATCGGGCACATATGCCGGAACGTTCGACGCTGGATTTGTTGTGTTATGAGGAGTTGATTGCTGGCGAGGATGCGGCGACGCCCTGGACGGTAGTTGACGAGAACACGCCAGCGGGGCTGTGCTATACCAGCGGGACGACAGGCAACCCCAAGGGTGTGCAATATAGCCATCGTTCCAATGTGTTGCACGCGATGGCGGCGTGCATGACCGATACGTTCGGGATGGGCGCGCAGACGGTCGTGATGCCGATTGCGCCGATGTATCATGCCAATGCGTGGAGCATGCCGTATACGGCGGCGGCGTGTGGGGCGAAATTGGTGATGGCAGGGCCGCATTTCGATCCGCCGACCTTGCAGAAATTGATCGTGGCGGAGGAGGTGGACCTGGCGTTGGCGGTGCCGACGATCTGGTTGGGGATGCTGCAACACCTTGAGAAGACGGGTGGAAACCTGGGCAAGCTCGACCGCACGGGCATCGGTGGATCGGCGGTGCCGCGCAGCATGATCGAGCAATATGACCGGCTGTATGGGGTGCGGGTGTTGCAATTGTGGGGCATGACCGAAATGTCGCCATTGGGCACGGTAGGTGCGCCGGCGCCGGAAGTTGCAGCAATGGGTTATGAGGATCAGTTGAATTATCGTGTGAAGCAGGGGCGCGGAGTCTTTGGCGTCGAGATGCGCATTGTCGGGGAGGACGGGGGGGCATTGCCACGCGATGGCCGGGCGTTCGGCAGGTTGCTGGTGCGGGGTCCCTGGGTGGTCGGGAGCTATTTCAAGGGGGACGGCGGGGATGTGCTCGACGCGGACGGCTGGTTCGACACCGGCGATGTCGCGACCATCGACCAATATGGTTACATGCAGATCGTCGACCGGTCGAAGGACGTGATCAAATCGGGCGGTGAATGGATCAGCTCGATCGATTTGGAGAATGCCGCCGTGGGCGCGCCGGGCGTGGCGGAGGCGGCGGTGATCGGCATTGCGCATCCGAAATGGGATGAGCGGCCATTGCTGCTGGTGCGACAGAAGGAGGGTGCGACGGTTTCTAAGGAAAGCGTGCTGGCGTATCTGGATGGCAAGATCGCCAAATGGTGGACGCCCGACGAGGTGTTGATTGTCGAGGATCTGCCGCACACGGCGACGGGCAAACTGTTGAAGACCGAATTGCGCGAGCGTTACAAGGACTTCAAGCTGCCGACGGCCTAGAACAGCGCAAGCTGGTCCGTGGGGATGCGGAAGCGACTGCAATCGAGCACCGGGCGGCATTGGGCGAGGCCATGTTTGGCGAGAGCCTTTTCGAAGCGTTGACGCATCAATTGGGCATAGGGACCCTTTGCCCGGAAGCGATCGTGGAAATTGGGGTCGTTGTCGCGACCGCCGCGCATTTCGGTGATGTGCGACATGACGCGGGCAGCGCGATCGGGGTGGTGAGCGGCGAGCCAGGCGCGGAACAGCGGCGCGACTTCATGGGGCAGGCGGATGGGGAGCGAATAGGCACCGACGGCGCCGGCGGCGGCGCCAGCGGCAACGATGGCTTCGACTTCATGATCGGTGATGGCCGGGATGACCGGGGATATCGACAGCCAGACGGGGATGCCGGCGTCCGTAAGTTGCCGCATGGCGGCAAGGCGGCGGTGCGGGGCGGGGGCGCGGGGTTCGAGGCTGCGGGCGGTGGCGGGGACCAGCGAGGTGACCGAGATCATCACGGCGGCCAGGCGTTCGGCGGCCATGGCGGCGAGGATATCGATGTCGCGGGTGACGCGATCGGATTTGGTGGTGATGGTGACCGGGTGGCGGAAGGCGGCAAGCGTCTCGAGAATGGTGCGGGTGATGCGCCAGTCGCGTTCGATGGGTTGGTAGGGATCGGTATTCGTCCCCAATGCCAGCGGCTTGCAGGTGTATCCTCGCCTGGAAAGTTCGGATTTGAGCAGGGTGGCGGCACCGGGTTTGGCGAACAGGCGGCTTTCGAAATCGAGGCCGGGGGAGAGGTTGAGATAAGCGTGAGTCGGGCGGGCGAAGCAGTAGATGCAGCCATGTTCGCAACCGCGATAGGCGTTGATCGAGCGGTCGAAGGGCAAGTCGGGGGAGGTGTTGCGGGTGATGATGGTCTTTGGATGTTCTATGGTGACAGTGGTGCGCAGCGGTACGGGGCCGTCGTCGACGGTTTCGATGTCGTCGCGCCAGTCATCGTCGGTAACGCGCTGACGATCATCGAAGCGTGTAGAGACGGGGTTGGCGGTGGCGCCGCGACCGCTGGGGGGAGCGAATCTGGCCATGATGCATGATAGCAGCGCTTGCGGAACAGAACAAGAACAAATATAGGTTTCAAACGCGGTTGGAATTGACGCCACGACCGAAGCGCGCGATGCGGGAAGGGTGATGAGCCTGGGGAGGCAAAGATGACCGATGTGACAGAACTGCATGTGCGACGCGATGCGCTTGGCAGCATTGCTGCTGCGACTCGCGCGGCGACGGTCGGCGAAGGTGAGGCGCTGTTTCGCGTCGAGCGTTTTGCGTTGACCGCCAACAACATGACCTATGCAGCGCATGGCGTGGACATGAATTACTGGGGTTTTTATCCGGCGCCCGAGGGCCAGGGCATCGTGCCGGTGTGGGGCTTTGCCAGCGTTGTCGAAAGCCGCGCCGAAGGGGTGGCGGTGGGCGCGCGATTCTATGGCTATTGGCCGATGGCGAGCCATGCGGTGTTGCGGCCAGGCAAGGTCAATCCGCGGGGGTTTGTCGACACCGCGGCGCATCGCCAGGGTCTGGCGCAGGTTTATAACGGCTATGTCGCGGCGAGCGATGCCTATGGGTCCGAAGCCGTGCAGGCGCTGTTCCGGCCGCTGTATACGACGTCGTTTGTGCTCGATTTGATGTTGCAGGATTCGCCGGCCGATACACTGGTGCTGACCTCGGCATCGTCGAAGACGGCGTTGGGGCTGGCGCAGGCGGCCAAAGGCCGGCAGCGGGTGGTCGGGCTGACGTCGCCGGGCAATCGGGCGTTTGTGGCTGCGACGGGATATTATGACGAGATCGTCGATTATGCCGATGTGGCGTCGCTGGCGAATGGCAGCGGCAAGGTCGCGTTGGTGGATTTTTCGGGCAATGGCGCGGTGCGGCACGCGGTGCATGAAACGCTGGGCGCGCGGCTGATTGAAAGCCATGTCGTGGGCGATACGCATTGGGATGTTGCCAACACCAACGTGTTGCCGGGTGTGCAGGCGCAATTGTTTTTTGCGCCATCGGTGATCGTAGAGCGCGTCGGGCAATGGGGCGCGGAGGGGTTCGAGACGCGGCTGGCATCGGCGTGGAAGCGGTTCATGGCGTCAACGGGATGGCTGCGGGTGGTGGAGGCCAGCGGCGCCGACGCGGTGGCGGCGCAGTGGCAGGCGGTGGCGGCAGGGCGGATCGACCCGGCGGAGGGGCTGGTGCTGACGGTTTGAGGTGGTGGCGATGATGATGGGGAGAGTGGGATGAGCGACGCCCAAAAAGGCAGCTGTTTCTGCGGTGCCGTGCGGTTCGAGATCAGCGGCGAACCTCTGGCGATGGGATATTGCCATTGTGCGTCGTGCCGCGGCTGGCTGGCGGCGCCGGTTTATGCCTTTACGATGTGGCCGGCCGATGCGGTGACGGTGACCGCCGGTGGTGACCGGGTGGCGACGTTTTTGCAGAGACCCGACACCATTAGCCATCGCCAGTTCTGCACCACCTGCGGTAGTGCAGTGATGATCCGCCATCCGAGCCTGGAGGCGATCGACGTGCCGGCGGCGAATTTGAAGGGGCTGGCGTTCGTGCCGGCATTTCATGTCAATTATGGTGAGACGGTGCACCGGATGCACGATGGATTGCCCAAGATGAAAGGGTTTCCGGAGGATTTTGGCGGGACGGGGGAATTGGTGCCGGAGTGAGATGGAGTGTGGGTTTGATCCGGGGAGGACGAAACCCCCACCCCGCTTACGCAGCCGTAGGCGACGCCTTCGCGATAACGGCGTGAGTCGCCCTCCCCAAAGCCGCAGGCGACGCCTTTGCGTCAGGGGGGACGGAGTTAGGGGCGGCTTGCCCTTGGGCGTGGCTGCGCTAGACACGGCGCATAACAAGGGGGGCGCACGTGGCTACAGTGGCGGCAGGGGACGTTGCGCTCGATCCGAAGCGGGATCGGTTGGTGATCGTGGCGTCGTCGCTGGGCACCGTGTTCGAATGGTATGATTTTTTCCTGTATGGAATCCTGGCGTCGTTGCTGGGGCGGTTGTTCTTTACCACTGGCAATCCGACGACCGAGCTTTTGTTTTCGCTGGGCGCTTTTGCGGTGGGGTTTTTCTTCCGGCCGATCGGGGCGGTGATCTTCGGCTATTTCGGCGATCGCATCGGGCGGAAATACACGTTTCTGGTGACCATATCGTTGATGGGCGGGGCGACGGCGGCAATCGGGCTGTTGCCGACCTTTGCGATGGTGGGTGTTTGGGCGCCGATATTGCTGCTGCTGTTGCGGATGTTGCAGGGCATGGCGCTGGGCGGTGAATATGGCGGCGCGGCGATTTATGTGGCGGAGCACGCGCCGCCGGGACGCCGGGGTTTTTATACCAGTTTCATCCAGATTGCGGCGCCGGTGGGGTTTTTGCTGTGCCTGGTGGTGGTTTTGACGACGCGCCATGTGATGAGCGTGGCGCAGTTTGAAGCCTGGGGCTGGCGGGTGCCGTTCCTGATCTCGCTGGGGCTGCTGGCGCTTTCGATCTTCATCCGGATGAAGCTGGCGGAAAGCCCGGTTTTCCAGGCGATGAAGACCGCGGGGACGACATCGAAGAACCCGATTGTCGAAAGTTTTGCCGACCGCGAGAATTTCGGCAAGGTGATGGTGGCGATGATCGGCGTGACCGCCGGGATGACGGTGATTTATTACACCTCGCAATTCGGGATGCTGTATTTCCTGCAGGGGACGACGCGGATTCCGGAGGAGCAATCCTTGCTGTATCTGGCGGTGGGGGCGTTTCTGGCGGCACCGGTTTATGTGTTCGCCGGCTGGTTGTCGGATAAAATCGGGCGCCGTCGGTTGATATTGATCGGATATGCGCTGACTTTGGTGCTGTTGTTTCCAATTTTTCGCTTGATGGCCGATGGCGCCAACCCGGCGCTGGGCGAGGCGACACGGGCGTCACCTGTGACGATTGAATTGCCGGCGTGCGATTTCAGTGTGTTTGTGAAGCCGGAGAGCGATTGCGGCAAGGCGCTGGATTTCCTGTCGAAACGCGGGATCAACCATGACAAGAAGCCCGCCGCGGCGCTGGCGCTGGATGTGGGTGGGCAGCGGGTCGCGGGGTTTGACAAGGCCGGCTATACAGCGGCGCTGGTGGCGGCAGGGTATCCCGACGTCGCGGACCCGGCGCGGATCGTGCATTGGAAGATTGTGCTGGCGGTGACGTTGATGGTGATGCTGTCGGGCATCACCTATGGGCCGCTGGCGGCGACGCTGGTCGAGATGTTTCCGGCCAAGATCCGTTATACGTCGCTGTCGATCCCCTATCATATCGGATCAGGGTATTTCGGCGGGTTCCTGCCGCTGATTTCGCAGTATATCGTCGTCCAGAGTGGTGATGCGTTTGCCGGGCTGTGGTACACATTTGGCGTGGTGGTGGTGGCCTTTGTGGTGAGTGCCATCTGGTTGCGTGATGGGCGGGATGTGGACATTTCCCTGTAGAGGGCGGGTTTGGGGAGGATGGGCGCATGGCGGGACCGCTGGCGGGGATAAAGATCGTTGATCTGTCGCAGATCGTTTCCGGGCCGATGGCGGCGGCGATGCTGGCCGACCAGGGTGCCGATGTCATCAAGGTGGAGAGCCCGGGGGGGGACCCGGTGCGGGTGCTGGGGCCGCGCAAGGGCGATTTGTCGGCGATGTTCATTGCGGTGAACCGCGGCAAACGGGGAATTTGCATCGATTTGAAGACGCGCGGTGGCCGGACGATATTGGAACGGCTGGTGGCGTGGGGCGATGTGCTGATCGAGAACTTCCGGCCCGGGACGATGGAGCGGCTGGGCTTTGGGCAGGAGCGGTGTGCGGCAATCAACCCGCGGCTGGTCTTTGCGTCGATAACCGGGTTTGGGCAGGAGGGGCCGTATCGCAATATCCGGGTTTATGATCCGGTGGTGCAGGCGGTGAGCGGCATTGCCTCGACGCAGGTGGATGCACAGGGCAAGGCTTCGCTGGTGCGGACGCTGGTGGCCGACAAGGTGACAGCGGTGACGATGGCTCAGGCGATTACGGCGGCCTTGTTTCACCGCGAACGGACCGGCGTGGCGCAGCGGGTCGATGTGGCGATGCTGGATGCGGCGCTGGCGTTCAATTGGCCGGAGGCGATGTACAACCATAGTTTCCTGGATGATCCGCCGGCGGTGTTTCCCGAATATGGCGCGCTGACCCGGTTGTGGGCGGCGGGGGATGGCCAGGTGGCGATCGGCATGATGCAGGACGTGGAGTTTGTGGCGCTGGCCAGGTCGCTGGGGCGCGAGGATATTGCCGGGGATGCGCGGTTGCAGAGTGTGGGCGGGCGGATGAAGCATCAGGCGGAATGGGCGCCGCAGATTGCCGAGGCATTGGCGGCACGCAGCATGGATGAGTTGATGCAGGGCTTTATTCGCGAAGGTGCGGTGGGCGGCCGGGTCAACAGTTGCGCCGAAGTGCCGGACGATCCGCAGGTGGTGCACAATGCCATCATCGTGGAGATTCCGCACGGCGTGGCCGGGCGGGTGCGGGCGGCGCGGCCGCCGGCGAAGTTTGCGGTGACACCGGCGGCGGTGGCAGGAGCGGCACCGCGGCTGGGCGAGCATGGTCGATTGGTTTTGGCGGCATTGGGTTTTGGTGCGGCGGACGTGGACGCTTTGGCAGCGGAAGGTGCGCTCAAGGGGTAGGGGGTCGTGCTTTGTTGCCTGCGACATCACCGCTTTGGTCGATTCCCCCTCTAGGCGAGAAGGCGCCGTGTCGTCATACTCCTGCAACATGGATTGATGCGCGAAGGATGGCTTCCCATATGCCGTTCTCGTGAAGGCCGGCCTGCCTGATTTCGGGGGTCGGAGTGGAGTGACAGAATGACGAACCAGACCCTGCCCGTGCTGCCGTTGCGCGATATTGTTGTGTTTCCGCAGATGATCGTTCCGCTGTTTGTGGGGCGTGACAAATCTGTGCAGGCGCTGGAAGCGGCAATGCTGGGCGACAAGACGGTATTCCTGTTGTCGCAGAAGAATCCTGGGGACGAAGACCCCGGCGCCGAGGACCTGTATGATGTCGGCACGGTGGCGACGGTGTTGCAGCTGTTGAAACTGCCCGATGGCACGGTGAAGGTGCTGGTGGAGGGGCAGTCGCGCGGAGCGCTGGTTTGCCTTACGGGGCAGGGGGAATATCTGGAAGCCGAGGTTTCACCGCGGCCGGATGCAGATGGTGATGCGACGCAGATCGAAGCGTTGCTGCGGTCATCGGCCAAGCAGTTTGAAGCCTATGTCAAATTGAACCGCAAGACGGCACCGGAGATTGCCGTGCAGATCGGCCAGATCGAGGACGCCGGGCGCTTTGCCGATACGGTGGCGGCGAATTTGGGATTGAAGATTGCCGACAAGCAGGCGCTGCTGGCGGAGACGGATATCGGCAAGCGGCTGGAGAAGGTGTTCGCCCATATGGAGGGCGAGATGGGCGTGTTGCAGGTGGAGAAGAAGATCCGCAACCGCGTGAAGCGCCAGATGGAGAAGACCCAGCGCGAATATTATCTGAATGAGCAGATGAAGGCGATCCAGCGCGAATTGGGCGAGGGCGACGAAGCCAAGGATGAAGCCACCGAGTTCGAGGAGCGGATCGCCAAGGCCAAGCTGCCCAAGGAAGCGCGCGACAAGGCGATTGCCGAGTTGAAGAAATTCAAGGCGATGGCGCCGCAGTCCGCCGAGGCGACGGTGGTGCGTAACTATCTCGACGTGATGCTTGGGCTGCCGTGGGGCAAGAAGTCCAAGGTGAAGCGCGATATCGTGGCGGCGCAAAAGGTGCTGGATGACGATCATTATGGCCTGGAGAAGGTCAAGGACCGGATCATCGAATATCTGGCGGTGCAGGCGCGGACATCGAAGCTGAAGGGGCCGATCCTGTGTCTGGTGGGGCCGCCGGGGGTTGGCAAGACGTCACTGGGGCGGTCGATCGCCAAGGCGACCGGGCGCGAGTTTGTGCGGCAATCGCTGGGCGGGATGCGCGACGAGGCGGAGATTCGCGGCCATCGACGGACGTATATCGGATCGATGCCGGGCAAGGTGCTTCAGAATCTGAAGAAGGCGGGGACGTCGAACCCGTTGTTCCTGCTGGATGAAATCGACAAGCTGGGGCAGGATTTCCGCGGCGATCCTTCGTCGGCGCTGCTGGAGGTTCTGGATCCGTAGCAGAACAAGGCGTTCAACGACCATTATCTGGAGGTCGATTATGACCTGTCGGACGTGATGTTCGTGACGACGGCGAATTCGCTCAACATGCCGCAGCCGTTGCTCGATCGCATGGAGATCATTCAGCTTTCTGGGTACACCGAAGACGAGAAAGTGGAGATCGCCAAGCGGCATCTGCTCGACAAGCAGTATGAGGCGCATGGGCTGAAGAAGGCCGAGTTCTCGGTCACGGATGCGGCGTTGCGCGACCTGGTGCGATATTACACCCGCGAGGCCGGGGTGCGGACGCTGGAGCGCGAGCTTGCCAAGCTGGCGCGCAAGTCGTTGCGGCGTATCCTTGAAGGTAAAGCCAAGTCGGTGACGGTTGACAGCGACAATCTGGCCGAGTTCGCCGGTGTGCGGAAATATCGTTACGGCGTTGGTGAAGTGGATGACCAGATCGGCGCGGTGACGGGGCTGGCCTGGACCGAGGTTGGCGGCGAATTGCTGACCATCGAAGCGGTTACGGCGCCGGGCAAGGGCCTGGTGAAGACCACCGGCAAGTTGGGCGATGTGATGACCGAATCGATTTCGGCGGCCTTGAGCTTCACCAAGGCGCGGGCGTTGCATTACGGCATCAAGCCTTCGGTGTTCGAGAAGAAGGACATTCACGTCCATGTGCCCGAAGGCGCCACGCCCAAGGACGGGCCATCGGCCGGCATCGCCATGGTGACCGCCATTGTTTCGACCTTGACCGGGATTCCGGTGCGCAAGGACGTGGCGATGACCGGTGAAGTGACGCTGCGGGGCAGGGTGTTGCCGATCGGGGGTCTGAAGGAGAAGCTGCTGGCGGCGCTGCGCGGTGGTATCACCACGGTGTTCATCCCGGCCGAGAACGAGAAGGACCTGGCCGAAATCCCGGCCAATGTCACCGAAGGCATCAAGATTATCCCGGTTGCCCATGTTGATGAAGTGCTGACGTTGGCGTTGACGATGCCGCTGGTGCCGATCGAATGGTCGGAAACGGATGAACTGGCAGCCCGGCCTGACCCAGCGACGACAGCGGAGCCCGCTGTCAGGCACTGAATACTGGGTGGAAACGTAAAATCGGCACGGACTGACCCCGCTCGTGCCGATTTTTTCAAGTCTTTCTTTGACACCGGTTCGCAGCAAGCCATGATGCAAGATTGTATTATGCTTCCGGGGTTTTCGAGTCGATGAACAAGCAAGACCTGGTCAACCGGGTGGCAGACGCCACCGGCCTTGCCCGCAATGACGCCTCTCGCGCTATCGATGCCTTGCTCGATACGATTACGGAAGCATTGGCCAAGGGTGAGGAAGTCCGGCTGGTGGGTTTCGGCAATTTTGTTGCCGGGGTGCGCAAGGCATCGACCGGCCGCAACCCGCGCACCGGCGAACCGATGGACCTGGCCGAAAGTGTCGTTCCCAAGTTTCGTGTGGGCCGCAATCTGAAGGACGCGTGCAACGGTGCCGCCAATGGGGCGGCGGAATAGGCTTTTCAGGAGGCAGTTCAGGACACGGTGGCACAAGACCCGGGGCGAGCCGGGTTTTCCAAGGTAGCGTTGACCAGGGTTTTGCCGCCCCGGCGCGCGGTGCGGCCATGAATTTCAAGATTGGCTTTACTTGGCCACCGCGCTCGCTTAACCACCCTCCTCCGACGCCGGCGGCGCACGGTATGGCGTGGGCGCGTAGCTCAGCGGTAGAGCACTGCCTTCACACGGCAGGGGTCACAGGTTCAAACCCTGTCGCGCCCACCACGCTTTCAATGGCTTAGGGTCAGGGCCTGTTATTCGATTGATCCTTGAAAGCGTGTTTGTGCGCGTTGCCAACCGATACCTCGCGCCTTGCAGAGCCCCATTTTGTCATTGGACAATTGCACGTCGACGCATGGCGTTCCGGTTGGGAGAAGCGGCCGATAGCTCTAGTGTCAGGGATGGGCGATGGTGACCGTACTCACGGCATCGATACAGGAGGCTCAAGCGTGCCGAGCCATGCCACAAGTCCCAGAATGGCGATGGCGCAAACTAGCTCCGTGCCGATGCTGTACTGCAGGGCGCGAGTGGTCTGACGGGCGTTTAGGGGTGTGGCGGCCTTGGCAAGCGCCGGTGTGAGGCGGAAGCGGTTGCGTGCCGCCAGGGACAGCATCATCGTGAATAGCGCCAGCTTCAGCAGCAGCAACCTGCCGTAAAGCGAGTTTTCAAGGGCGAGCATTTTGGCGGGGCCGACGAGCAGCCACGAATTGATCGTGCCGCTTGCAAGGATGATGGCGACCGTGGCCGAGCCAATGGAGGCGAAGCCGGCAAGGGCGGCGTGCAATATTCCGATTGCCGCCTTTTGTTGTAACAGCAGCCAGGCCAGGGCCGCCAGTGCGCCGACCCAGATTCCGGCGGCGAGCAGGTGGATGATGTCGGCGACAAGATGAACAATGCCGGTGCGGCCATCGTTCATCACGCCATGGCCGGACCAGGCCAGTGTCGTTAGCGCCACGCCGCCGCACACCGTGATTGTGATGCGGGAGGCCGTATCGGCGCGGCCGAACAGTCCAAGGGCAAGCGCGAGCAGCAGTGCGACGGCGCGCACTTTGAACGCCATGCCAATAGTGGTGCCGGTGACCAGCATGGCGACAGTTGTGGGGTCTGTGGCGGCGAGCGGCACTCCGCTCATGGTTGCGGCCAATATCGTGATGCCGAGCGCCGAAAGCAGCAACCCGGCCAATGCGACCGTGATGACCATGGGGCGCAGCGGCAGCAGCGCCTTTATGGGTGCGATGCTGTAGCTGGAAAACAGGGGCACGCCGAACAACAGCATCAAGTCGGCGACGAGCGCCCATCGCACCGTGATGCCGAGCGCAGCGTCCACCGCCTATTTGACTTTGAAGCTGTAAGTGCCTTCGACCCGGTGAGTGTCAGCGGTCACGGCGTGCCAACCCAGTGTGTAGGTGCCGGCGGGCAGCGGCGCTTTCAACGTGCCGACAAGGGTCTTGCCATCTGCGGCGACTGTCGATGTGATGGCGCCGACGGACATTGGCGCTGTCATCTTCATGCCGGGCATATCTGTCATCAGGATGTTCATGCCGGAAAATTGCGCAACCAGCGATTCGCTGAAGGTCAATTTGAGTTCATTGGTGCTGGAGATGACGCTGTTCGCAGCAGGCGAAGCGGCAACAAGCCTTGTATGCGCCTGTGCAGCCGTTGCAAGCGCCGCGGCGCCGAATGCAAGAGCGGCAACGACGTGTTTGATGGTGCGAAGCGCGTGAAACGACATGACAAGGTCTCCGTGTGGGTGTTGTTGATGATACGCAACGGGAGAGACTGCCCCTCAACGGGTGCCATGGATTTCAAATCCGGGGTTGCAGACAAGACCGAATGAGGGCCGTTTGCATGGCCTGCGTATCTAGCCTGACAAGCCGGGAGGACGGGATGACGAACAGCATCGATCAGGCACTGCAAATGCTCGGGCAGGCCACGCTGCCGGCAGCATCGCACGACCTTGAACGCGGTGTCATGATGCGCATTGACACCGTGCTGCGCGCCCGCGAGGCGCGCCCGTCGCTTGGCGTCGGCTTTGCCGCGGCGACAGTGGCGATGATTATCGGCCTTGCCACCGTCAATGTGGCACCGGTTTCGGAAAAGACGCCGCTGGAGCTGTCGGTGTTTTCGGCAAACGCGGCTTTTGCACCTGCGACCTTGCTGGCCACCGAAGGATGACGCCGAAATTGCGTCACGCGCTGCTTGTGGCGCTCATCGCCTTTTGTGCAGGGCTCGCCGGCGCCTGGGTGGGCCGGACGATTATCGCTGCACCATCGCCGCCGCCGGTTGAGCTGCATGATTTTCTGCATAATCAGCTTGATCTCGATGCCAGCCAACGCGCCAGACTGGAAGCCCTTGAAGCCGGTTTCGCAGTTCGCAAGCGAACGCTTGAGTCCCAACTGCAGGCCAACAACGCCGCGCTTGCTCGTGCCATCGACCTGGAGCATGGCGAGGGGCCAGAGGTCACCGCAGCGGTTGACCGTTCGCATCATGTCATGGGGGAATTGCAGAAAGCGACACTGGCGCATATCTTCGCGATGCGCGCGCTGCTGCGTCCCGGTCAGGCTGCGAAGTTCGATGCGGCCGTGATGCGGGCGCTTACCGCCGAAAGCAAGTGATCGGCGACCTTGCCGCGTGTTCCGACGGGGAACTGGCGACGCTTGCGCTCGATCGGCGCAGTGCGGCATTCGCCGTATTGATGCAGCGCCATGAGACGCGGATCTACCGTCTCATTCGCAGCCATGTCGGCAACACTGACGAAGCTGTCGACCTGGTCCAGGAGAGTTTTGTCGCGGCCTGGATGGCACTGAAAAGCTATGATCCCGCCCGGCCGTTCGGGACCTGGCTGGCGCGCATCGCCATCAACAAATCGCGCGATTGGGGCCGGCGCCGCATGGTGCGGCGGTTTTTTAGCTTTGCGACGCCGCTGGACGGTGATGTGCTTCAAATCCCCGACGAAACCTTTGGCGCCGATGTGGCAGTGGCCGATCGGCAACGGATGGCCGCAGTGGCGCGTGCCATTCCGCAATTGCCAGACCAGCTCAAGGAGCCACTGATCCTTTGTGCTGTCGATGGCCTGTCCCAGGCAGAGGCCGCATCGGTGCTCGGGATCAGCGAAAAGGCCGTTGAAACCCGCATTCGCCGTGCGCGGGCGCGGTTGTCCGAAATTCTGGGTGACAGCTGAGGGCCACGCAACGCAAGTGCGTATAACCTGAAGCGCCTGCATCGGATATGGCGTGCGCTTTAGTTCCAAGGAACGAGTCACCTGTGTCGAGCCGCAAGTCTTGAAGAGTCGGGACCATGGTCTGGTGCTCGTCGCCACCGCCATATTGCTGGCTGGTTGCGCGACCGTGCAGCCTGGCCTCGATCCGCCGCAGATAAACGCGCTGCTTGCGGCGCGCGGGGCGCCCGAGCTGGGCTGGGAGAAAAACAGCAGTGGCGCCGATGAAGCGATCGTCACCCATTGGATCGGTGAACCGATGACGGCCGAGCGCGCTGTCCGTGTCGCCATGTTGCGCAGCCCGCGGTTGCAAGAGGAATATGCCCGGCTGGGTCTGGCCCGTGCCGACATCATGGAGGCAGTCCAGATTGCCAACCCACGTTTCAGCATCGGGCGGCTGGATGCGCTGGGCGGCCCGGGCAACCAGCTGACTTTGGGGCTGGCGATGCCGCTTGTCGATTTGCTGGTCCTGCCGGTCCGCGCTCGCCTTGCAAGGTCTGATTTCGAACGTGCCAAGCTGGCCATCGCAGCCTCGGTGCTTGGCGTCGGTTTTGATGTGGAATCCGCCTGGTATGATTATGTCGGCGCGCAACAGGTAGCGGATATGCGCGCGGCCGTGGCTTCGGGCATGGAAACTTCGGCCGAACTGGCGCGGCGCTTTTACGCGGCGGGCAATATCAGCGAACTTCAGCTGAAGCGCGAGGAAGCGGCTGCCTCGCAGGCGCGGATCGACGCAGCGCGGGCACTGGTTGCCGCCCGCATGGCCAGGCTCACCCTCAATACGACGATCGGCCTGAGCGGCGCCGATGGCGACTGGCAGGCCAGCGATCGGTTGCCGCTGCCGGTGGCGGCCGAGGACGATCCGGCGATACTCCAAGCCATGGCCAATCAGGGCAATATGGCGTTGCTGGCACAGGCACGCGAAGTCGACATATTGCGCGACACTGCTGGCATCACCCGCAATTTGCGGTTGCTTGGCGACACCCAGATCGGTTTTGAACGCGAGCGGGAAACCGATGGTTCGAAGATTCAAGGGCCGACCGCGAGCATCGAAATCCCGATTTTCAACCAGGGCGGTGCCAGAGTGCAGCGGGCGCAGGCGCGGTATCTGCAAGCGCGGGCGCAGCTGCTGGCGTTGCAATTGAAAACCGACAACGCCGTGAGGCTTGGTGCTGAACGCGTGCAGGTGCTCGCCGATGTCGTCAAGACGCACCGCGAGGCGTTGATTCCGGCGCGCGAAACCATCGTCGAACGCAGCCAGCAGGAACAGAATTTCATGCTGATCGGCGTGTTTGAACTGATCCAGGCCAAGACGCAGGAATATGACGCCTATCAAGGCTATCTGGAAGCGATCCGCGACTATTGGCTGGCGCGGCTCGACCTTATGCGTGTTGTCGGTGCGCGGTTGCCGAGCGAGAAGGACGCGACCGGCCAGACGCCGAGTGTCAGTGAAATCCTGACGCCGCGCGGCATAGTGATGGACCATAGTGGTCATGGCGGCGGCGCAAGCGCCGTTCAGCCGATGGCCGACATGCCGGGCATGGATCATTCCGCGCATGGCGCGCAGGTGCCGCCGCCGCCGCCCGCTCATCAACATCCGGGAGGCCCTTCATGATCGTTGATCGCCGAAACCTGCTGCTTCGGACTGGCGCCGCGGCTGCTGCCGGCGCTCTGGTTGCTGCTGATCGTGCCGGGGCACAAGTTCATGATATGGCCGGAATGGACCATGGCGCCATGCAGATGGCGCCGGAGCCCAAGTCAGTTTCAACGCCAACGCCGAACGGTCCGCGTGATCCGCGCTATGCCCCCGTCCACACCCTCAACGGCTGGACATTGCCGTGGAAAATGGTGGATGGCGCCAAGGAGTTTCACCTCGTGGCCGAAGAAATCGTCCATGAATTCGGCCCCGGTTCCAAGGCGACGTGCTGGGGTTACAACGGCTCCACACCCGGCCCGACGATCGAAGCGGTGGAAGGCGACCGCGTTCGCATTTATGTTACCAACAGGCTGAAGGAACACACCAGCGTCCATTGGCACGGGCTGATCCTGCCATCGGGCATGGACGGTGTCGCCGGGCTCAATCAGCCTGCCATCGGGTCGGGCGAAACCTTTGTCTATGAATTCACGTTGCGACAGCATGGCAGCCATATGTACCATCCCCATGCCGATGAAATGACCCAGATGGCGTTCGGCATGATGGGGTTGTTCATCATTCACCCGCGCGGGGGCGAGCCGGTCGCCATTGATCGTGACTATGCCTTCATCCTGCACAATTGGGCGCTGCACCCCGGGACCTGGCGGCCCGATCCGTCGATCATGGTTGATTTCAACCTGTGGACCTTCAATTCCAAAGTGTTCCCCGCCATCGACCCGATGGTGGCGCGCAGTGGCGAACGCGTCCGCATCCGCATCGGCAATCTTTCCATGTGGAACCACCCGATCCACCTCCACGGCCATGAGTTCGTGGTGACCGGGTCCGATGGCGGGCGGCGGCCACGCGGCCAATGGACGTCGGAAGTCACCGAAGTGGTCAATGTCGGCCAGATGCGTGACATCGAATTCACCGCCGTTCCGGGCGACTGGTCGTTCCACTGCCACATGTCGCACCACACGATGAATGCGATGGGGCATGGGGTTCCCAATCCCACCGGCGTCGACCAGAGCGGCGTTGAAGACCAGGTCCGCAAGATGCTGCCGGGCTTCATGGCGATGGGGCGTGACGGCATGGCCGAGCATCAGGGCCATACCGATGGCGGGCCCGCCGGATCTTCCGGCAAATCCGCAATGGTTGGCCCGCCCAACACGATGGCGATGATGGTTGGCAAAGGCCAGTTCGGCAACATCGAGATGGGCGGGATGTTCACTGTGGTGAAGGTCCGCGACGATATTGCCCGCGGTGATTATCGTGATCCGGGCTGGTATCGTTTCCCCCCGGGGACCGTCTCTCGCCGCGTCAGCACCAACCCCGATTTTGGCGCACCAGTGCGCCGCAAAGTCTGACCAGAAGGGTCCCCATCATGATCAAGCTCCTCCTTCTTGCCGCGCCTTCACTGCTCCTCTCTACCCCGGCGCTGACGCAAACGCCCGACCCGCACGCTGGCCATGTGATGCCGGGCGCGGCAACCACACCAGCGCCGCCGATGGACCACAGCATGATGCGTGGCATGGACCATGGCAAGATGGACATGACACCTCCGCAGGCCGCCGGGGACACGGCCATGCCTGGCATGGACCACAGCCAGATGAACCATGGCGGCATGGCGATGACGCCTGCGCCAAAGGGCATCATCCGCACCAACGTCGGCCCGGCCGAAACTGCGCTCCAGGCCTTTTCGGATGCGCTCGAAGTCGGCAATCGCGACCTCGCCATTGCTCGCCTGGCACCCGATCTGATCGTCGTCGAAGACGGTGTCGAGGAAAGCCGCGCCGACTATGTTGGTGGGCACCTCGCCGCCGATATCGCTTATCAGAAGTCGGTGAAGACGGTCCTGCTCGAACGCAGCGTCGTCAACGACAGCCCCACGCAGGCACGGATCGTGTCGAAGCTGCGCATGGTCGGCAATCGCAGCGACAAGATGATCTACACATTTGTCGATGAGACAGCCGTTTTGACAAAGCGACCCGATGGCTGGAAAATTCAACGACTGGAATGGGTCTCAGCGCGATAGTGCCGCGCACGGAATAACGAGCACCATCATTTTCAGACTCTTCTTTTCACCGCCATTCCGGGGGGCTGGTCGTTCCACTGCCATAGCGATGGCGGCATGGTTGGCCCGCCCGGTCTCGGCAAGTCTGCTGCCATTGTGTCTCATGCAGGCGAGGCTGTATCGAGATGAGAGGGTGAATGATGACAGATAGCGAGCTGGATATTTGCTTTTCGATTCCTGACCGGCCTTCGGTGCCGGTGGTGGATGCCAATATGATGTTCCCGGTTCGGCGGATTTTTTGCGTTGGCCGCAACTATGCCGAACATGCCCGGGAAATGGGTGGCGATGGTGCCGAGCCGCCGTTCTTTTTTACCAAGCCGGCCGATGCCGTGGTTCCGATTGGCGCCGATATTGCCTTTCCGCCGCGGACGGCCAATCTTCACCATGAAATCGAGCTTGTCATCGCCATTGGCAAGGGAGGAAGTGCGATCGCCCGGGCTTCTGCCCTGGACCATGTATTCGGCTATGCCGTGGGCAATGACTTGACCCGGCGGGACTTGCAGGCCGATGCCAAGGCCGCCGGCCGCCCATGGGACATGGCCAAGGGTTTTGACAACAGCGCGGTTATCGGCGCGATCGCAGCCGCGTCTCGGATCGGCCATCCCGTCACAGGTCGTATCTGGCTTTCGGTCAATGGCAGCGTGCGCCAGGACGATGATATCGCCAGCATGATCTGGCCGGTTGATGCGATCATCGCCGAGCTTTCGCGTTATGTTGCCTTGTGCCCCGGGGATTTGATCTATTCTGGCACGCCCGCAGGCGTGGGGCGGCTGGTGGCTGGTGACCTGATCGAAGGCGGCATTGATGGTATCGGTGTCATTGCCAACCGCATTGTTTGAACGGGTGATATCGGCGTGATGATGAATGATGGCAGCAATGCCGAAGTGGCCAGCCTGACGCGCGCAGCCTGTGAAGCGATGGATGCTGCCGATCCGATCGCAGCCTTGCGCGATGCATTTCTGGTGCCAGAGCGGACCATCTATCTTGACGGCAATTCGCTTGGGGCGATGCCCAAGGTGGCGTTGGAGCGGGCGATGAAGGTGACTGGGCGCGAATGGGGCAGCGACCTGATCAGCAGCTGGAACACCGCCGGCTGGTTCGATATGCCGACGCGGCTGGGCGACAAGGTGGGCCGGTTGACCGGTGCTGACGACGGTGAAGTCGTGGTGTGCGATTCAACCGGCGTGAACCTGTTCAAATTGGTATGGGCTGCGGCGACGTTGCGTCCGGAGCGATCGACCATCATCCTGGAAGGCAGCAATTTCCCGACAAACAATTATATCGCCCAGGGAATCGCCGCGAGCAGTGGCGGAAGGGTGGTGGTGCGTTTTGTTGAAGCCGATGACATCATGGCGGCAATCGACATTGATACGGTCGCGGTGTGCATGACGCATGTCCATTACAAATACGGCCATGTGCATGACATGGCGGCAATAACGGCCAAGGCGCACGCGATGGGGGCGCTGGCCATATGGGATCTGTGTCACAGCGCCGGGGCGATGCCGATCACGCTGAACGCTTGTGGTGTCGATTTTGCCGTTGGGTGCACCTATAAATATCTGAACGGTGGTCCTGGGGCGCCGGCATTCCTGTTTGCGGCGCGCCGGCATCACGCCATGGTGCAGCAGCCGGTGGCGGGCTGGTGGGGCCATGCCGAGCCGTTTGCCTTTGAACGTGATTACAGAGCGCATGATGGTATCAAGCAATTCCTTGTCGGCACGCCGCCGGTGCTGAGCATGGCCGTTGCCGAAGTGGGACTTGATATCCAGTTGGCCGCCGATGCGCAGCAACTGCGAGTGAAATCAATGGCGCTGACAGATTTGTTCATCCGGCTGGTGGAAGCACGTTGCGGTCGACATGGCCTGGCGCTGGCTTCTCCACGCAACGCCGCCGAACGGGGCAGCCAGGTGTCATTTGCGCACCCGCAAGGATATCCGATCATGCGGGCGTTGATTGACGCCGGGGTCATCGGTGATTTCCGGGCGCCTGACATCATGCGCTTTGGTTTTGCGGCGCTGTATGTGCGGTTTATCGATGTCTGGGATGCCGTCGACCGGCTTGACGACATTCTGGAAACCGGCAGGTGGCAACGCCCGGAATTTCTGTCGCGTGACGCCGTGACATGAAAATCACCTGACCTTTCCTGAACTTTGGCTGACGATTGCGTTCATGCAACCTGCACGGGCCTTGGTGCATTCCTCCTTTGCGTTTCACAAAGGAGTTTCTAGTGCGTACCATGATAATCCCGTTTGCAGCCGCCATATTCGGTGTGATTGCCGTTCCGGCGACTGCCCAGAATTATAACAATGGCCGCGACGATCGCGCCTATGCCAGCCAGTCTGAATTGCGCCGTGACCAGCAACGTATCGAGGCCGAACGCCGTGATGTGCGCGACGCCCAGCGGTATGGCGACCACCGTGATGTCAAGAACGAACGCAAGGACGTCAAGGCGGCGCAGAATGAGTATCGCCGCGACGCCAAGGATTATCACCGTGGCCAGCAGCAGGCGCGTCAGAACGCCCGTGATTGGCAGCGCGGTCGCAATTACAGCTATAACCGGCCTGACCCGCGCTACAACGGCTATTACGCCGACAATTATTACCGCAGCGGTGCGAATTACAACGTGCGGCCGCTTGGCAGCAATGACCGTATCTATCGCGGTCAGGACAATCGCTATTACTGCCGCCGCAGTGATGGCACGACGGGCCTGATCATCGGTGCTATTGGTGGCGGTGTCCTGGGCAACGTGATCGCGCCAGGTGGATCGAAGACGCTGGGCTCCTTGTTGGGTGGTGGCCTGGGAGCCGTCCTTGGCAATTCGATCGACCGTAACAACGTGAGCTGCCGCTGATACTTGCGGATTGAGTGAAGCATTTGATGGCGTTCAGTGGGGTTTTCCACTGGACGCCATTTTTTTGTCGCATAAGGTCCGGCTGTCATCACGGGAGCGTTTCATGTCGAAAGCCGCAAAAAAGACTGTCACGATTGACCTGGGGATGGAGGACAAGCAGCGCCGGGCCATCGCCGCCGGCCTGTCGAAACTGCTCGCCGATACCTATACCCTGTATCTCAAGACCCATAATTTCCACTGGAATGTCACCGGGCCGCAATTCAATTCGCTGCACCTGATGTTTGAGGGGCAATATACCGAGCTGGCGCTGGCGGTTGACTTGATCGCCGAACGTATTCGCGCGCTGGGCGAGCCGGCGCCGGGCAGTTATTCGGCCTATGCCAAGCTGGCTACCATCAAGGAAGCAGAGGGGACACCGCCTGCCGAGGAGATGGTACGCATTCTGGCCGAGGATCAGCTGGCGGTGGTGCGGACGGCGCGAGGCGTGTTCCCGCTTGCTGATGCGGCGCATGACGAGCCGACAGCCGACCTGCTTACCCAGCGGATGCAGGTCCATGAGAAGACGGCGTGGATGCTGCGGGCAAACCTGGGCTGACGGGTGAGGGCGCAAGGGCGCCTGCGACCAGGCTGACCGACAGGGCGACGACGCCAATGTTGAACACGAAGCCCAACAGGCCGTGGAGGAGCGCCAGCTTGCGAACCCGGCCCGAGGTTATCTGCACGTCGGACACCTGGAATGTCATGCCCAGGACGAAGGCGAAATAGGCAAAATCCCAATAGTCCGGGGTCTTGTCAGAGCCGGGAAATTCCAGACCGCCGAGGTCACCGCCGGCGTGTTTGAGATAAAAGACATGGGCATAGTGCAGGGCAAACAGGCTGTTGGCGAATAGCCAGGCCAGCGCCAGCGAGCCGGCGGCCAGCGCGATGCCGCTGGATTGATGGCCACCAGCGCCCGAAAGTTCGACCCAGACCGCCGTGACGACGATGGCGACGATGAACAGTGCGATTGCCGTCATCACATGATGGTCGGGTTCGTTGCGGGCGGCGCGGCTGCGCATCGCGGCGGCCCTATCGGTGTGGAATTTGCGGGCGAGCATGGCAAGGAAAACCAGCGCGCCGCAATCGAAGCCTATGAGCAGGGCGCGAGCCGGGTGCAGGACGGTGGCCAAGGCCCCGCCGCCGACAACCGTTATGGCAACAAAGGCGGCGAAATGCGGATAGCGCCGGACGATGTTCATCGGCTGCCCTGTGGCTTGCTGCGCGACAGGACCAGCCAGCCGGCGAAAGCTGACAAAATGGAACCGCCAAGGATGCCGATCTTGGCGGCTGAATCTTGCGCGGTGCCTTCGCCAAAGGCCAGCGCCGCTATGAACAGGCTCATGGTGAAACCGATGCCGCAGAGGATGGAGAGGCCCCAGAGTTGCCGCCAGCTGGCATTGGCGGGGGCATCGGCAAGGCGGGTTTTCACAAGGATGGCGATGGCGCCGAAGACGCCGATCTGTTTGCCGAGGATAAGGCCGAGTGCGATGCCGAGCGGCACCGGCGCGACGGCATCGGCGGGGGCCATGCCGCGAAGGTCCACACCGGCATTGGCGAAACCGAAGATTGGCACGATGGCGAAGGCGACGATGGGGGCAAGCGCATGTTCGAGGCGGAGCAGGGGAGATTCCTGGTCTTCGGGGGTGCCCTTGGTTCTTTTCAAGGGGATGGTGAGCGCGACGGCGACGCCGGCGAGGGTGGCGTGGACGCCGGAGAGCAGTACTTCGTACCATACGAAGGCGCCGATGAGCAGATAAGGGACGAGGGATTTTACGCCGATGCGGTTGAGGCCGGCGAGGATCGCGAGGCCGGCGACGGCGAGGGCGAGTTCATCGAATTTCAGGTGGGTGGTATAGGCAACCGCGATGATGATGATGGCGCCAAGATCATCGATGATGGCGATGGCGGTGAGCAGGAGTTTCAAGGACGCCGGGA